>DATFCF010000322.1:0-3998 GCA_035253445.1 Mycobacterium sp. | reverse complement strand
AAGCCGACCTCAAACGCGTCCAAGACAAACTCAACACCCGGCCACGCCCCACCCTGAATCTCGACACCCCAGCCCAACGCTTAACCGCCCTCCTCAACCAGGCAGCCTGACCGATGTTGCACTCACCATTTGACTTTGAGGGCAAATATTCGAGCGGTAAGGAACGTTCGCGCGCGAAGACGTCAGGCTTCCCACGTAAATCGACCCCGACATCTTCACTTCGGTCATGAATCCAATCTCCAATCTCTGCTATTGCACTTTGTGTTCTGTGGATGTTGAAGTGGAACGCGTTCTACTTCACAGTCGAAGGGCCAACCGGATGAGCAGCAGTAGCCAGCGAACCGCGATCGTCATCGGTGGGGCATCCGGGATCGGGTGGGCGACGGCCCGCGCCCTCGCCCGCGAAGGGTGCCGGGTCGTGGTGGCCGATCGCAACGTCGACGGCGCACGAAACCGGGCCGCCGAGCTGGGTGACCCGCACTCCGCGGCGCACGTCGACGTCACCGACGAGGACTCGGTGCAACAGCTCTTCGACCAGGCCGGGCCACTCGACGTCGTGGTCAACTGCGCCGGGTTTTCCAACGTCGGCATGATCACCGACATGCCGGTCGACGAGTTCCGCTCGGTCGTCGACGTCTGCCTCACCGGCGCGTTCATCGTCGCCAAACACGCCGGCAGGAACCTGAGCGACGGCGGGGCGCTGGTGTCGATCAGCTCGCTGAACGGCCGCCAGCCCGCCGCGGGGATGAGCGCCTACTGCTCGGCCAAGGCCGGCCTGTCGATGCTCACTCAGGTCGCGGCCCTCGAACTCGGCCCGCGGGGCATCCGCGTCAACGCGGTGGCGCCCGGCTTTGTCCACACTCCGCTCACCGAACCAGCCGCGTCGGTGCCTGGCGTCGTCGAGGAGTACCTGGAGAATACGGCCCTCGGCCGGGCAGGCACACCCGAGGACATCGCCGAGGCGGTGCTGTACCTGTGCTCGCCGAAATCCTCCTGGCTGACCGGCGAGGTGCTCGACCTCAACGGCGGCGCGCACCTGAAACGCTATCCGGACATCATGAGCCATGTCATGAAACTCGTGGAGGTCAAGTGATGAGCGCTCGCGCGAAGAACAGAGTGCACCAATGAGTTTCACTCGAAAGCAGGCGATTGTCACCGGGGCCGGTTCGGGCATCGGCGCGGCGTTGTGCCGCGCGCTGGTCGCTGTGGGCGCCGAAGTGGTCTGCACCGATATCGACGGCGACGCCGCTGACCGCACCGCCGCCGAACTTGGCACCGGCGCGCGTGCTGCCCGCCTCGACGTGACCGATGCGGCCGCCGTGCAATCGGCCGTCGACGAGGTGGTCAACCGCAGCGGCAGGCTGGACCTGATGTTCAACAACGCCGGCATCGTGTGGGGCGGCGACTCCGAATTGCTCACGCTCGAGCAGTGGAACGCAATCATCGACGTCAACATCCGCGGCGTCGTGCACGGCGTAGCCGCGGCCTACCCGCTGATGGTCCGGCAGGGCCACGGCCACATCGTCAACACCGCGTCGATGGCCGGGCTCACCGCGGCCGGGCAGATCACCAGCTACGTGATGACCAAGCACGCCGTCGTCGGCCTGTCTCTGGCGCTGCGATCCGAAGCCGTCGCGCGCGGCGTCGGCGTGCTGGTCGTCTGCCCCTCGGCCGTCGAGACCCCGATCCTCGACAAGGGCGCCATCCATGGCTTCGTCGGGCGCGATTACTTCCTGCAGGGCCAGGGCGTCAAGACGGCCTACGACGCCGACCGCCTCGCGCGCGACACCCTGCGCGCCATCGAGCGCAACAAGGTCGTGCTGGTGAAACCGCGACGCGCGCACGCCCAATGGCTGCTCGCCCGGCTGGCGCCCGGCCTGATGCAGCGCATGTCGATCGGCTTCATCGAGCGGCAGCGAGCCAGCCAGGCCAGGGCGCGTTCAGAAATTCACTGAGCAAATCCCCTGTCAGGCCGCCCGACCTGACTACCGTCACATCGTGACCGGAATGAATACCGAATTCACAGTGACGCAGAAACGCGCGCTGGCCGTCTTCACGGTGATCGCCCTCCTCTTCGGCGCCTATTTCCTGCGCGGCTACTTCATTCTGATCGTGGTCGCCGCCGTCGCCGCCTACTTGTTCAGCCCACTGTTCGATCGGCTCAACAAGCGATTCAGCACTGGCGCCTCGGCCACACTGACCCTGTTGGCGGCGATCGCCTGTGTCATCGTGCCGGCCGGTCTGGTGGTGATGCTGGCGGTCGTCCAGATCACCGAGATGGTCAAAAGCGTGGCCGACTGGATCGCGAGGACCGATCTGAGCGCGCTCGGCGACCGGGTGTTGCGTCTCGCCAACGAGCTGATCGCCCGGGTGCCGTTCCTTGACATCAAGCTCACCCCAGAGTCGATCCGCAACGGGTTGACCACCGTCGCGCAGGATGTCGGCCAGTGGGTGCTCGGCTTGTTACAAGGCGCCGCCGGCAGTGTTGTCGGCGGGATCACCGCGGCGATCCTGTTCCTCTACGTGTTCATCTCGCTGCTGACCAACAAAGAACAAGTACGGACCCTGATTCGCCGGCTCAACCCGCTCGGCGAAGAAGTGACCGACCTCTACCTGGCCAAGATGGGCGCGATGGTCGGCGGCACTGTCAAGGGTCAATTCGTGATCGCCGTCTGTCAGGGTGTCGCGGGGGCGGCCTCGATCTACATCGCCGGCTTCCACGACGGATTCTTCATGTTCGCAATACTTTTGAGCGCGCTATCCGTCATTCCGCTGGGCGGAGGAATCCTGAGCATTCCGTTCGGCATCGGAATGATTCTGTTCGGCAATGTGATCGGTGGCATTTTCGTCATCGTCTTCCACATTGTCGTCGTGACGAACATCGACAACTTCTTGCGACCGATCCTGGTACCGCGCACGGCACGCCTCGACTCGGCGCTGATGTTGCTCGCGGTGTTCGCCGGGATCGCGATGTTCGGAGCGTGGGGCATTGTCATCGGTCCGGTGATCATGATCGTCATCGTCACCACTATCAGCGTCTATCTGGCGGTGTACCAAGGGGTGCCGATAGATCAGCCCGATGAAGACGACAAGCGGCCTAGACAGAGACGGCTGTTGGGATGGCTCACTCGCAGAGCCAGGCGAGCGGCGATGCCGGAACAGGGCAGTGCGGAACCCAGCAAGGCGGACGCGGATCTGAGCAAGGCGGACCCGGAAGCTAAACCAAGCGCTCCGTAAGGAACTCGACGACGCGCTTGCGTGCCTCATAGGCCGGGTGTAGGTCGACCTCGCGCACCTCCAAGGTAAGCACGGAGTGAGCCATCTTGCCGAAGCCGTGCTCATTGCCCTTCTTGGAGCTGATCTCGATCACCTCGAACGCGTCTCCGAGTCGCTCCTTGAGAGTCTTGAAGCGTGCGCCCGGCGACAGGGGGTCTTCGCTGAACCGCAGCCCCAGCGCGCACAGGCCCTCGTTGGCGGCTCGCTGTTCGACGATCTTCAATTCGGCTTCGGACAAGCCGGGATCGCTGCGCTGCTTGGCTGTCAATCCGATCGGCAGTGACGGTTGGCTCAGTACCGGGGCCAGCACGCTGTCGTCGACCGCGGCCGCCAGCGCGAAGCCGCCGCTCCAGCACTGGCCAATCACACCGACTCCCTTGCCAGGGGTCTTCTCGTTCAGATCGCGGGCCAGCGCGCGCAGATAGTGCGCCACCGGCCGGTCCGCGTTGGTGGCGAACGCGGCGAATTCCTTTGCCACACAACCACGCAGCATCACCGGCACTGCGCCGGGCCTGACAGCCGGTGCGCCCGGTGTGCCGTACAGCGAAGGACAGGCCACGGTGAATCCGTTGTCCACCAAGTGATTACCCAGCCCCAGCACGCCGGGATGGATGCCCGGCATCTCTGGGATCAGCACGACGCCGGGGCCCTCGCCCTTGCGATAGACGTCGTACGTGAAGCCGACGGCGGTGAAGGGCTCGGCGGTCCATCCGGTCAGGTCT
>DATFCF010000321.1:0-4722 GCA_035253445.1 Mycobacterium sp. | reverse complement strand
TGCCCCACGCATCGTTTCCAGTTGGATCGGTGTTATTTGCCGGATCATTGTTGGCATAGGTATACAGATCGAGGTCTGCGTCGTACCCGACCGGATCGGTCTGGAGAGCGAAGCGTCCACCGCGCTTGTCGTCCGGACAGTAGTATCGCGCGCGATAATAGAGGCATCCGGTTTCGGCATCGAGACGGCGCCCCGTGAACCTGTAAGGCTCGCCGGTGCTTGAGCAAGCGCTACCACCGGAATAGCAGTTGCCGTAGGCATCGTAGATGTACGGCCCTTCGACCAGCGCGCCGGAGGAGTCCGACATCGCGACGACAGATCCCTGCTTGTCGGTGTGGAAAAACTCCTTTGCGCTTGTGCTTGCGTTTTGCACGGCTATAGGTTCGTCGATCGCCGGTCCGGGGATGATGCGGGTCGTGACGGTTCCGGAGCTGTCGTACTCTGCGATCTCGTCGGCGCCTTCGGAGAGGTAATAGGCCGTGGTGACACCGGTGCCGGACTTCTTGGTGCGGCGTCCGAGCGGATCGTAGGCATAGGCCGCGGCCAGACCCGTCTTGCTCGCCGTCAGCAGCCGGTTCTCGGCGTCGTAGGTGAAGGTATAGGTCCCATCGAAGGTCAGGTTGCCGTTGCAGTCGTAGGACAATCCCTGCGCCGCGCCCTGGCAGTTGGTACCGCCAGTCGTCTGGCTGCCGACGGTCGGATACTGATTGAGATTGTTGACGGCATAGCTCGTCGAGGTGTTGGCGCTCGGGCGCCACAGCCAAGCGGTATTGTTGGCGTCGAACGAGTTCGTCTGATGGGCCGCCGTATAACCCCATGTGAACGTATTGTTGTTGCTGGTGCCGCCCGGGAACACATGCGCCAGACTGAGTAAGTCGCCGCCGGGGCTGTAAGAAGACGGTGATGGGGACTGCATCTGCGCGCCTGTCCCGGCATAGGTGACATTGGTGCGCCGCGACTGTGCATCATAGGCATAGGTGGCGAGCAGATTGGTGGCGCAGCCTGAGCTCGTCGAGTTCTCCATCGCCGCCGTCATGCGGTTCAAGCTGTCGTAGCAGTAGCCGACGAAGTATCCCCCGGCCCAGGTGAGCTTGGTGCGGTTGCCGTTGGCGTCGAGGGCGAAGGTCGTGTTCTTGCTGGAGAAGCCGGGGATCTTGGTCAGGACCGACGACATCCGGCCCGCGCCGTCATAGCCGTAGTCGATCGAGTTGCCCGTCCCCGCATCGTCCGAGAGCGTATCGATGCGCCCGTCGAGCAGGTAGGTCCAGGCAGTGTTCAGCGAGCCGGAGGGCGATAGCGGCATCGACTTGGTGCGCATCTCGTCCAGATCATCATAAGTGAAGCCGAGCGCCGTGCCGGTGCGATTACGCCGTGCCGTAATGTTGCCGTTCTCGTCTGGCGTTAGCTGCTCATAAGTGCCGTCTGCAAAGGTTGCCTTTACGAGCCGATCAAAGCCATCGTAATCGTAGGAAGTGGTGTTGCCGTTCGCGTCCTTGAGCGTCTTCTGCTCGCCGTCGGGCCAGTAGGTCACGCGCCGATAGCACATCTGCTGACTGGTTCCGGACGAGCACGCCCCGCCCGACTGCCAGGCGTGCCACTCGGTCTTGACCTGGTTGGCGGCGCAATCGGTGTTGCCGAGCGTGCAATAGGCATAACGCGTCTTGCGGCCGACCGGATCGGTGACCATCAAGGGACGGTCGGCATCGTCGTAGAGCATGTCGGTGACGCTGCTGTCGGCATCGGTGACGGTGTCGACCTTGGAGGTCGGCGTATAGGTCGTGTGTTTAACCGTCAGCCATGTGGTGACCGTCGTTCCGCTGAAGGCGGTTCCGGCCTGACTGTCGGTCGCCCGCCCAATGGCGTCGTAAATTATCTTGCTGGCGGCGTTCAGGTTTGCGGTAGAGCCGCCATCGTGATGGTCGTCTTCTGTCTTGCGCCGGTCGAGGTCGAAAACCGAGGTCGTGACGTTGCTGCGCGGGTCGGTCGTCGATGTGACGTTGCCGTCGCTGTCGTAGCCGTAGCCGGTGGTGAGATTGAGGTGACCAGTTCCGTAATCCACGATGGATGAGGTCAAGTTCTCGCTCGTGTCGTAGACGCTGTGGGTCAGGATACTGCTGGGATTGGTCGCGTCGGTGACGCGGCCCTTGGTATCATAGGCGAACGTATAAACCGGCGTGCCTTCAGGGATCGCGGGCCGCGTCGCCGTATGTAGCAGCGAGGCGCCGGTGGGGTCGCTGGTGGCGTAATACGTCAGCGTCGTCGTCTTGCCGCGGAAATTGGTGGTGGTCAGCGGCTTGTTCCAGGTGCTGCTCCAGGTGGCACTGGCGTGCAGCACGTGGCTCGAGCCCGCGCCGGTGTTGCACGACGAGGTCTTGTCGACCTTCCAGAAGTCGGTGGTGTTGTTGCTGTCGTCGTAGGCGAAGACCTCGCAGTCGCCTTCGGGATAGGTGGTGCTGCTGGTGCGCCCGCGGCTGTCGATGAAGGCGTCGGTCTCGACGCCCATCTCGTCAATGTATCGGCTGGGATGAGCGTAGGTGTCGTAGACGACGGTGTAGGCCTGGCCCAGGGGATCGTCGCGCTCGCCGCGCGTGCCGTCGGCGAGGTAGAAGTTGTACGGCCCGCGCGTGCCCTTCTGGATCGCCACCGCGTCGGCCACGGTCTCAATGCGGCCGAGCCCATCATAGCTCCAGTCGGTGTTGTGCTCGCTGGTGTGCTCGGGCGTGGTCATCGAGGCCAGCACCGCGTAAGGAACCGGCCGCTGGGTGGTGCTCGGCGCCTGTGCCGGCTGATAGGTGAAGCTCGTCGTCTTGCTCATCGCGTCGGTCATCGACAGCGGCTGGGTCGTCGCATCGCTCATGTCGATGTGGCGGGACCCGGCGGTGATGCGCGTCGCGGTGAACGAGAGGCTGCGCCCGATGTTGTTGGCGATGGAGGTGAGCGTGTCGAAGGTGCCCGCGGTGGGATTGCCGGGCGTATAGGCCGGCGTCACGCTCATGCCGTACGGGAACGTCCAACCCGTGAGCCTGAAGCCCTTCAGGTGCCCGCACACCCGCGACACGTCGGTGTGGAAGCCGTCGTCGAAGTAGCCGAAGCTCTGCACGTCGCCTTGGGGGTTGGTGACCGTGAAGCTCAAGCCCGACGTGTCCCAGCCGCGCGACGGCGCATAGGGCGTGTTGTCGAGCTGGACGTGGAAACAGGTCTCCTCGTACGGCGCGCGCGTGCCCGACTGCGCAAGCGTGGTCGCGGTCCCCGCGCCCGGCGAGATCCACGTCCCCGTCGCCAGCTTGACGAACTGGCGCGCATTGCCGCCCATGTTCACCGTGGCCACGTTGCCGGTCAGCTGGTGCGACCACCAGGCCTCAGCCAGCACCGCCGCCGCCTCGCGCTCCGGCGCGTAGGCGGACTGATAGATGTCCTGCGCCGCAGTGAAGGCCGCGATCGCGCCTGCCGCCGCGCGGATGTCGCTTTGGCCCATCGCCTCCATGCCACTGCCCGACAGCGTGAGGTTGTTCAGCCAGCTCTGCGACCAGCCCGCCTGCGGCGCCACCGGCGACACCGGCCCGTACGGCGACGGCGCCGTCCCCGCATGCCACGACAGGCTCGCCGACAGCTGGTACGGGAACCCGCCATTGCCGATGTCGATCGACACCGGGCTCGTCATGTTCAGCGCACCGTTGGACAGGTTCACGCCCAGCAGGCCCGAGCGGTCCACGAAGCGGGATTTTAAGATGTCGGCCGCGGTCGCAGGGTCGTAGCTCGTCTTGGGTAAAAGCAACGGTTAGAGGTAGGGGCTCGTGGCCATGGGCAAGCTACTCTGCCGCGGTGAGACGATTCAGTCGCCGACGCCAAGCGCCTCAGCTCGATCAAGCCATATCTCAGCTAACCTACGGTCACGGCCTGTCCCTATTCCATAATAGTACATCCGCCCGACCTCATAGACCGACTGACGTTCTCCCAACAGAGCTGCTTTGACATATAAAGCAAATGCTTGTTTCGCTGATTTTCTGACTCCTGCGCCTTTTTCAAAAGAAACAGCCAGATCATAGGCCGCATCCGGAACATTCTCGCTCTCGGCGTGCTTAAGCATCTGCGTAGCTTTCGCGATACTTTTTTTCGTAAATTGCGTGCCATGCAGATACCAAGTTGCTAACGCATACGTCGCTCGCGCATCACCCTTCTCATGAGCCGTCATCAAGAGGTCATATACCTCCTTTGTCCTCCTTTTCGATTTCTTCGCTTTCGCAAGCGCGACTTCATATTTTGATTTCATCGTCAGTCTCGCCGTCCGGTTAAGGTATGGGTTCTATAAGTGCAGGGGTACCAGGCAACAACGTCGGTTGAAAGTTGAAGATAGCGCCGGGTGACGGAATTTGCGCACCTGGCGCGATTGGATAAGGGACGACAATTACCGTGGGGGAATAGCTGTCATCACATCCTCCGGGGCCCGCGACAAGACAATAATATGGTTGCGGACTATCGCCTTGATACTGCTCAGAGTTATTTTTAGGAGGCCACGGTCCTTTCCATTTGTACGGCTTGACACGGGGTGCACGCCTGGGGCCGTTATTGGCCTTGTCTGCCTTCTCTCGTCCTCGATCTTTCAGTCGGCGTGTATCGCCGCCTTGATGCTTGCCCGTGTGCGAAGGGGTTGCATTTTGATCATGTCCCTGTGCGGGCGGGCCGGGATCAAATGGCTTTCGGGGCTCATCTCCCGCAGCCATC
>DATFCF010000320.1:0-2664 GCA_035253445.1 Mycobacterium sp. | reverse complement strand
CTGCACAGCTTCGTCGGGCTGGCCGCGGTGCTGGTCGGCGTGAACTCCTACCTGACCGAACAGCACGCCGACGCGCTGCACCTGGTCGAGGTGTTCCTGGGGGTGTTCATCGGCGCGGTCACCTTCACCGGTTCGATCATCGCGTACCTCAAACTGTCCGCGAAGATGAAGTCGGCGCCGCTTACGCTGCCCGCCCGCAACCTGCTCAACCTGGGCATCCTGGTCGTCAGCGCCGGCCTGCTGGGCTGGTTCGTGGCCGCCCCCAGCCTGCTTCCCTTGTTGCTGATGACGGTGCTCGCGTTGCTGCTCGGCCTGCACCTGGTCGCCGCGATCGGCGGCGGCGACATGCCGGTCGTGGTGTCGATGCTGAACAGCTACTCCGGGTGGGCGGCCGCCGCGGCCGGGTTCATGCTGTCCAACAACCTGCTGATCATCACCGGCGCCCTCGTCGGGTCCTCGGGTGCGATCCTGAGCTACATCATGTGCAAGGCGATGAATCGCAAGTTCACCGCGGTCATCCTCGGCGGCTTCGGCACCGAAACCAAGACGTCGAACAAGTCCGACGTCGACTACGGCGAGCACCGCGAGACCAGCACCGGCGACCTGGCCGAACTGCTCCGCGAGTCGCAGACCGTGGTCATCGCCCCCGGCTATGGCATGGCCGTGGCCAAGGCCCAGTACCCGGTCGCCGACCTGACCAGCAAGCTGCGGGCCATGGGCAAGGACGTCAAGTTCGCCGTCCACCCGGTCGCCGGACGGCTGCCCGGGCACATGAACGTGCTGCTGGCCGAGGCCCGCGTGCCCTACGACATTGTGCTGGAGATGGACGAGATCCAGGACGACTTCCCCGACACCGACGTTGTCCTGGTGATCGGCGCGAACGACACCGTGAACCCGGCCGCCGCCGAGGACCCCGGCTCGCCGATCGCCGGCATGCCCGTCCTGCAGGTCTGGGAGGCCAAACACGTCGTCGTGTTCAAGCGGTCCATGGCCACCGGCTACGCCGGCGTGCAGAACCCGCTGTTCTTCCGGGACAACACCGCCATGCTCTTCGGCGACGCCAAGGACCAGGTCGAGGAACTCGCCCACCTCGTCGGGGTCTCCGCCCACGAAATGGCCCACTATTCAGTAGAACTCGCTTCCGCCGGCGCTGGGACATGATCGTTGCGCCGCGGTAGGGCCTAGACCACGCCATCCCCACCTCCAAACGTGCTTGCCCGTAAGGATCACCCGTCATGCTGATGGTTCTCGGCGCCAGCCACCACGACCTCGAGCTCGCTCGACTGGACCGGCTCACCAGACACCCCACGCACTTGCGCCGGGCCATCACCGACATCACGCAACGACCCAACGGGCCTATCAACGGGGCGGGCGTTGTATCCACCTGCAACCGCCTGGAGATCTATTTGGACGCCAGGCGGTTCCACGACTCGGTCGACCAGGTCACTGAGACTCTCGCCCGAGTCAGCGACCTCAGCGTCGCCGAGGTCGCTGGAATGCTGAAAGTGAGAGTCGGAACACATGCGGTAACAAACCTTTTCACCGTCGCAGCCGGGCTGGACTCGATGGTGGCAGGCGAGGTGGAGATCGCCGGCCAGATCGCCCGCGCTCTCCGCGAAGCACAGGCCGCCGGAACCGCATCCCCCGCCATCAACCAGCTCTTCCAAGCCGCCGCCCGAACCGCCAAACAGGTCGTCAGCGACACGTCACTGGGTAACGCCGGACGATCCGTGGCATCGGTCGCCCTCGACATCGCCGCCGGTGACAGGGATGGAGCGCAGCAGCCAGGCACCACCTTGATCATTGGCACCGGTGCCTACGCTCGGGTGGTCGCTACCGAACTGCGCGCCCGCGGCGCCCACCACCTATTCGTGCACTCCCCTAGCGGGCGGGCCGACGCCTTCGCTCAACGACACTCGGCCACCGTGGTCCCAGCCGAGGCACTTGTTCAGACGATGTCCCAGGTCGATCTCGTGGTGGCCTGCAGCGGACAATCCGCCGGCATGCTGGACGCCCCCATGCTGACCGCTACCGTGGCCGGCCGTACCAGCCCGCTGCCCATCATCGATCTTGCGCTCCATTCCCATCTGACCGACCCGGCGCGGCGGGTTCCGGGCGTACGGGTGGTCGACCTGCACACCGTGCAACAGTCCGTCGATCCTGCGCACCTCGACGCGATGGCATCCGCGAGAGAGATTGTGGCGGCCGGGGTCGCGGCGTTCGAGCAACGAATGACAGAGCGCCAGTTGGATCCGGCAGTTGTCGCATTGCGCGAGCACGTCACCGGCACGGTCCGAAAGGAGCTCGACCGCCTTCGCGCCAAGTATTCGGCCGACGTCACCACGGACCTGGAGCGCACGTTGCACCGGATCACCCAATCCGTGCTGCACACTCCGACCCTTCGGGCCCAAGAGCTGGCCCGCGCCGGCGACGCAACAGAATACGTGCAGGCCCTACACACCCTCTTCGGGATCGACGTACCCAATTCGAAGCCAACGTCCACGGTTCCGACACTCCGCCTCGGCTGACAGCCTCGGCAATACGGATCTCGGCTCTTCAGAATTAGTTACTTCGACATGAAAAAGTAGGCTGCCGGCAGGATCACGGTGCCTTCGGCGGCGAAACCAAGATCAAGTAGCGTTCTTGATCTTGGTTTCGCGGTTT
>DATFCF010000319.1:0-9556 GCA_035253445.1 Mycobacterium sp. | reverse complement strand
CTCGCCGTGCGCCATGTTGATGACGCCCATCTGGCCGAAAGTCAGCGACAGCCCTAGTGCAGCCAACAACAGGATTGAGCCGAGGCTCAACCCCGTCGTCAGCTGTCCGATTAGGACATCCATGTCAGTTGGAGAGACCCGCTGCCCACGGGTAGGACTTGAGGTATGGATCCGGCTCGATCGGCCCCGGCGACTCCCAGATCGTGTAGATCAACTTGTCGGGGCGGATCTCGCCGATGCGGGCGGTCTTGGTGATGTGGTTGTTCTCGCCGTCGATGGTGACCTTGCCTTCAGGCGCGTCGAACGTGACCCCGCCTGCGTTGTCCTGAATCGCCTTGACGTCGAACGACTTCGCCTTCTCGACGGTGTTCTTCCAGAGGTAGACCGACACGTATGCGGCTTCCATCGGGTCCGACGTCGGCTTATCGGCGCCGAACTTCGCCTTATAGGCCTTGACGAACTCCTTGTTCACCGGGTTATCGACCGTTTCGTAGTAGTTCCACGCCGTCAGCTGTCCGGTGATGTTCTGGATGCCGATGCCGTTGATCTCCTCCTCGGCGATCGACACCGACACCACCGGCATCGCCTGCGGTGTCAGGCCGACGTTCTTGTACTCGCGGAAGAACGCCACATTGGAGTCGCCGTTGAGGGTGTTGAACACGGCGTCGGCGTCGGCGGTGCGGACCTTGTTGATGATCGTGGAGAAGTCTGTCGAACCCAGCGGGGTGTAGTCCTCGCCCTTGATCTCGATGCCGTTCGCGCCGGCGTACGCCTTGATGATCCGGTTGGCGGTCTGCGGGAAGACATAGTCGCTGCCAACCAGATACAGCGACTTGATGCCCTTTTCCTTGAGATAGTCCAGCGCCGGGACGATCTGCTGATTGGTGGTGGCGCCGGTGTAGAAGATGTTCTTCGACGACTCGAGACCCTCGTACTGCACCGGGTAGTAGAGCAATGAGTTGGCGCTTTCGAACACCGGCAGCATGGCCTTGCGGCTCGACGAGGTCCAGCCGCCGAACACCGCCGCCACACAGTCGCTGCTGATCAGCTTCTCGGCCTTCTCCGCGAAAACGGTCGGCTCGGACGCGCCGTCCTCGCCGACCAACTGGATCTGCTTACCCATCACGCCGCCCGAGGCGTTGATCTGCTCGACGGCCAAGTCGATGGCGTGGCGCACGGTCACCTCGGAGATCGCCATGGTGCCCGACAGCGAGTTCAGTGCGCCCACCTTGATCGTCGAACCCGAGGTGTCGACGCACGATTCGGTGTTTGCCGCGTCGGTCTCGGTGGCCTTGCTTCCGCACCCGGTCAACAACAAGCTGGTCGCGGCGACAACGCTCCCCGCAGCTAGAGCCGATCTCTTCAACGCGGAGCGTCGTGGTGGTCGCATGGACAGCCTTTCCCGTTGTCAGCAGCGCTCATTTCCTAATGAGCGTCGGCAAGAGCGCAAAAGATAAGACACCGTTGCGGTGTCGAATCGGGACGTTAGAGCGCCTGTGTTTCTGTGAAATGTCTGCATGTGACGAACAAATTAACGTGTAGTCCTACTGGCATACGTTTGCCGTTCAGCTGGCCCGGCGTAGCTGCCGTGACGCAGTTGTAACGATCCGGTACGGTGCGGCGATGTGACGGACATGCGAACAGCGACAGCTAGGGTCGGGGCGATTTTCGTAGTGGCAGCTGCCGGTATTGCGGTCAGCCCAGCGACGGCGATTGCGGAGCCTGCCGGCCAGAAGGTGACCTACACGCTCGTTTCGGCGGGTCCTGGGGATTACAAACTCAACTATCTGACGGCTCAGCCTGCAAGCAAAGAGGCATACAACGCCGACGCGTACAAGTACCTGAAGAGCGAGACGGTGATCCTGACGCCGGGTGTGCCTTGGGTATTCGAGACCACGCTGGAGGATCCGCAATGGGCGATCCTCACCGCGAGCACCGGGGTTCACGCCATGCAGGGCTCGCCGAACCCCCACTGCGAGATCGCGATCGACGGTCAGTTGGTCGTGCAGAATGACGGTCCGTACACCGCGCACTGCCAGCTAGGGCGGTGGTAATTCAACTGGGCTGTCACTCTTCGCGCGAGCGCTCATCGGCGCTGTCACTCTTCGCGCGAGCGCTCATCGCAGCTGTCACTCTTCGCGCGAGCGCTCATCGGCCGAACACGCGTACACCCAGGCTTGATCGCCTGACCTCAACGGCACCGTGATGCGGCGGTAGTCGTCGACCTCGTATCTGTCGGCGGCCGCCAATTCGGCGGCGCTGACTACGAATACCGTGCCCTCAACGGCGGCGCCGGCACGGTCGGTTGGCTTGAGAATCGGATGGCGGTCACTGCCACTGGTTCTAACTACGTGCGGGTCGGTGATGGTGACGTAGTCAAGGTCGTAGCCCACGATCGCGTCCGGCCTGCCGTCGAGTTCACGGCCGAACGTGGTCAGCTGAACCTCGCGTTGGCGCAGCGTGCCGTAAGAGAACAGCAGTTCCGTCACGGCGACAGTCAAGCACCAATGGCGCGGACCGCGCGGACGAAGGATGCGACCGCCGCGCCGATTTCGTCGGGGCTGTCCTCCTGGATGAAATGCGCTCCGGGAACGGTGACTTCGGTCTGATTGGGCCAGCTGCGCACGAAGTCCCGGACGCGGCCTCGGATCAGCGCGCCGGGCTGGCCGTTGATGAACAGTTTCGGCACATCGCTGTCTGCGAGCCACCGGCTGTACTCCTCGACAATCGCGACGACGTCGGCCGGCTCACCCTCGATCGGAATGTTGCGCGGCCACGACAACGTCGGCCGCCGACCCTCACCGGGATTGCGGAACGGCGCACGGTAGTGGTCCATCTCCTCATCGCTCAGCGTGCGCAGGATGGCGCCGGGCAGCACCGCCTCGACGAACATGTTGTTGTCCAGCACCATCGCCTCGCCTTGAGGCGAGCGGAAGCCCTGAAAGACCGCGCGCACAGGTTCGGGGAAGTCGGACCAATCAATCGGCATGGCAATGGCTTCCATGAAGACGAGGCCTGCCACCCGGTCGCGGTGCTGGTTCGCCCAGTCGAAACCCAGCGCCGAACCCCAGTCATGCAGGACGAGTATTACGCGGTCACCCAGATCGAGGGCGTCCCACAGCGCGAACAGGTAATCGCGATGTTCGGTGTAGTGGTAGCGGTCGGGCCCGGAGTCGTCGAGCTTGTCCGAGCCGCCCATGCCGATCAAATCGCAGGCAACCAACCTGCCCAGCCCTTCCAGATGAGGCATCACGCTGCGCCACAGATACGACGACGTGGGGTTGCCGTGTTGAAAGACGATCGTCCAGTTCTCGGAGCCGTCGCCTTCATCGATATAGGCCATCCGCTTGTCGTTGATGTCCTTGTATTTCAGCGATCCGTACGGCGTGGCTCCGGCCATCGTGTCCTCCTCGATCCCGCAACACAGTCAACCACTTCGTGTGCGGTCAGCTGCGCTGGTTATCGAGTGTGCTCAAGGAGCCGGCTATCCATCCGCCGATAGACGTCATCCATCTCCGCGAAGATCTTGGGGATCTGATCGGGATCGGCGTGGTCGGTGAAGGTGAGCCGATCCCACCACATCATCTTGGTGCGGTAACGCTCGTCGGGATACGGAGTCGAATGGATGGGCGCCAGCACTCCGCCGGACGACCGCCAGGGGGCAAGGGCGTGTTCGGCGGACGTCGCCATGAAGAACTGAACACCGAGCAGCGTCATTCCGTGGAAAGGCGTGCGGGCCAGCGACTTGGTGAGGTGACGGTTGCGATTCGGATCATCGGTGACCCATGCCGACTTCGCCTCCATGACACCTAGCGGCACCCGCTCGGCGATCATCTTGCGTACCAGGGGCAAGTCGGGCTGGCCGGCCCACTCGATGACCGCGTGTGAGTCGTCGGGCGACTGCAGCGGACCGACCGCCCGGAGACCGCCCACCACACGACCTGCCGCATCGAGCAGTGCCCAGAAGAGTGCAGTGTCGCCGGCCCGCTGAATTGCCCCGACGTCCAGGGCGGCTTCCACCCCGTGCTTGCGATAGCTGCGCGCCGCGCCGAGGAGATAGTCCCGCCACAGGTCTTTGTCGGCTGATGGTTCCGACATCACGAGGGTGCATTCGGCATCGGTGTCCCACCAGCTCGTCGACGCCGCGTGTGTCGATGTGACGGGCAGTTCAACGACGGTCATCGGCCTCCGATCAGTGTCAACTCAGTGCATCGGCGACCAGCTTCTCATAAAACCGACGAAAAGTCTGTTATTCGGCAAGATGCAGAGCTCTGCTAATCAAAGGGCTTCACGAGTGCAAAAGGTGAAGATGGATGCCTTTAGCGAAGTCGGGAACGTGCATGCGCAACATCCGAGTCGACGGCAGCGGCCCAGTCAATGGTGTAGCGCTGCTCGGTGGCGGCGGTCCGCTCGATGTTCATCGTCGTGAACATCACCGGCAGCAGCACACGCATCATGCGCTGTGCGATCGGTCCGGGCGCCTTGGCGCGGCCAATGCGGGCGCCCCGCGCGCCGATCTTCTCCACCCGCGGTCTGCGCATCCGCTCGTAGGTGTCGAACGCCGACGTCACGTCGGGCGAATCCCGCAGGCAGCGGGCCAGCTGTATGGCGCTTTCCATCGCCAGTGACGCGCCCTGTCCGGTGCTGTTGGACGGTGCGTGCACGGCGTCGCCCACTAGCACCATGCGGTGACGATGCCAGCGCGGCACCGGCGGCATGATGTGGAGCGCGCCGACGGCCTGCAGTGTGTCACTGGCCGTCTCAGCGGCGAGCCGTGCGCCGGGAACGTCGTTGGCGTAGGCGTTGCGCAGTGTGTGTAGCCAGTCTTCGGCGGGCACTTCGCGGGCCTCTTTGAAGCTGAGGTGTTGCGGCGAGGGCAGATTGGCGCCCCAGCCGATCCGGCCGTCGGGGCGCTTCCAGTACAGGTAATACGCGCGTCGCCCGAACGCGAACGTCATCGTTCCCGGCACAAGTGATGCGGTGTCGGGGGCATCGTCGACCAGGCCCTCGAACCCCAGCAGGCCAAGATAGCGGGCGCCAGGGGCGTTCGGGTCGATCAGACGCCGCACCGTCGAGTGGACACCGTCGGCGCCAATCAGCACCTCGGCGCTGGCGCTGTCGCCGTCGGAGAAATGCGCGGTGACGCCGCCGGCGGCTTCGTCGACGCGGATCAGCGTCTTGCCGTGCTCAATTCGCACACCCGCTTGCTCCGCGCGATCGCGCAGAATGCGGTGTAGGGTGCCGCGATCGACGAGCTGGCGGGGCGGAAGGCCATGCGGCGCCGGCACCTCCCGGCCCGGTTTGTTCCCGATCGACATGATCGACCGGGTAATGGGGACCGCGGCGGCGCGCACCGCGTCGTCGAGGCCGACGATGCGCAATGCGGCCAGTCCGTTGGGTTCCAGCGCCAGCGAGCCGCCGATCCCATTGGCCGAAGCCGCATCCGCTGCTCGGGCCTCACAAACCACGGTATCGATTCCGGACATGGCCAGCGCGGTGGCTGCAACCGGTCCGGCGATGCCACCGCCGACGACGAGCGCGGTCTGCACTGCGGGCATCTGGCTCCTCCTATTGCTGGCGTTCGGCGCCGCGTTCGGCAAGTTCGGTGAATTCGGTTGGAATATCGCCGCTTTCGTGCCAGCGCCGCCATACATCGAGCTGGGGGAATGTCCCCGCCGACAGCTCGTCGATCAGCGACCGCGTCCAGTCGGCCTCGGCCTGCGTCATGGCGATCCGGTATTCGTCTTCGATCAGGAACAGCCGGGGCACGTCCGCGGCCTCCTCGAGCTCGGCGCGCAGCGCGGCCACCGATTCGGTCAGCCTTTCCAGGCGCCTGCGCAGCAGATCGACCGCGTCGTCCGGGGGGAGCACGGCCAAGACCGACAAGCCGGCGACGAACCGGGTGTGCTCGGTCGCGGGTTCGGCGATCAACTCGCGGGTCCACGCCGTCAGCTCATCGCGTCCGGCGTCGGTGATCTGATACACCGTGCGTTCGGGGCGCGCGCCGTGCCGCGTGACGCCGATCGGCTCGATGAATCCGTTCTTCTCGAGGTTGGCGACGACGGTGTAGAGCGACCCCCACTTGATGTCCATGTCGCGGTCCTTGCCGCGGGCTCGCATCACCGACGCCATCTCGTAGCGGTGCATCGGCCGCTGCACGACCGTGGCCAGCACCGCGAGCGCCATCAGGTTCGCGACCTTGCGCTTCTCGGCCATGACAACCCTTCGTCCGTATTACTCGTAGCCGAATATACGTCGGCGAGTATTGCGCAGACAAGGCCGTAATTACGCTTGACATCGGATCGAACAAGAGTTCGAATAGGAGATATGCGGTGGGACGGTCAGAGTGTCAGCGTCGACGACGGCGCCCTGCCTGGCCTGCAGCGCATCGGCTTCGTGCGCAGTGTCCGCACGCCCCAATTCGACGGCATCACCTTCCACGAAGTGCTCTGTAAGTCGGCGCTGAACAAGGTGCCGGCCGCCTCGATGCTGCCGTTCCGGTACACCGTCAACGGCTATCGCGGGTGTTCGCACGCTTGCCGGTATTGCTTCGCCCGGCCCACCCACGAGTATCTGGATCTGGACTGCGGCACCGATTTCGACACCCAGGTGGTGGTCAAGACCAATGTGGCCGAGGTGCTGCGGCGCGAATTGCACCGGCCGTCGTGGCAGCGCGAGACCGTCGCTCTTGGCACCAATACCGATCCGTATCAGCGTGCGGAGGGCCGCTACGCGCTGATGCCAGGGATCATCGGTGCGCTCGCCGACTCCGGCACGCCTTTCTCGATCCTGACCAAGGGCACGCTTCTGCGCCGGGATCTACCGTTGATCACCGACGCCGCCAGCCGCGTCGACGTCAGCATCGCGGTTTCGCTGGCCGTCGGCGATCCCGAACTCCACAAGGACGTCGAGCCCGGAACGCCGTCTCCGCAGGCCCGACTGGGCTTGATCTCGGCCATCCGCGAGGCGGGCCTGGATTGTCATGTCATGGTCGCGCCGGTGCTGCCGCGGTTGACCGACTCGGTCGCGCACCTCGATGCCCTGCTCGCCCAGATCGCCAAGGCCGGCGCCACGGGCGTGACGGTGTTCGGGCTGCACCTGCGTGGCTCGACGCGTGGCTGGTTCATGTCGTGGTTGGCGCGATCGCACCCAGAGCTTGTCGGGCAGTACCGCGAGTTGTATCGACGCGGCGCCTATCTGCCGTCGGATTACCGAAAGATGCTGCACCGCAGGGTGACACCGCTGGTGGCCAAGCACGGCCTTGCCCCCGACCGTCGGTCGTTCCGCGCGGCCGAGGCACCTGCTGCACCCGCCGAGGCGCTGCAGCCGACGCTGTTTTAGCTCGGCTTGCCGCGAACGGCGGGTCGCGTATGAAACCGCGCAATCGGTCGCGGTTGTAGCCCCTCGCGCGAACGTTCCTTACCGCTCGAAAATCCGCGGATTTTTCGAGCGGTAAGGAACGTTCGGCGACTCAGATCTTCAGGTAGCCCTTGTCCGCGGGAATCTGAGCCGCGGTCACCAACGACGAGGCGTCACTGGCCAGCCAGACGACGATGTCGGAGATGAGATCCGGGTCGGCCAGCGAGTCGGTCGGCAGCGCGCCAGGGGAGTAGCTGTGGATGTAGTTCGGGTGGTCGCCGAAGACCTTGTACATGGACAGGTCGTTGCCCATCGGCGTGTCGGTGCCGTACGGGTGCACCGAGTTCACCCGAATCCCGTACTCGCCCAATTCGACCGCCAGCGAGTTGGTCAGCCCGACGACACCGAACTTGCTCGCGCAGTAGTGGCCGCAACCCGGGACCGCCTTGATTCCCGCGGCCGAGCTGATCGTGATGATCGAGCCGCCGTTTCCGGCCTCGATCATCGGTGGCACCACCGCCTTGACGGTGTTCCACAGCCCGGTGAGGTTGATGTCGAGAACGTCCTGCCACTGCTGTGCCGAAATCTCCCACAGCCGGCCCCAATTCAGCACACCGGCGTTGGCGACGACGATGTCGAGACGGCCGAACTGCTCCAGCGTCTCGGCTACCACGCGCTGCAGTCCAGCGGCGTCGCGGACGTCGACACGGTCGGCGAGGATCTTGCGTCCCTCGCCTTCGACCAGGCTCACCGTCTCGTCAAGGTCGTCCGGGCTCGCATGCGGATACCCGTTATGTTCGGCGACGGGCCCGCAGGCATCGATCGCGACGACATCGGCCCCGGCGCGGGCCAGCCGGATGCAGTGTGAGCGTCCCTGACCTCGCGCGGCGCCCGTGACGAAGGCGACCTTGCCGGCCAGCGGGGCGTCGGGATTCGTCATGCCGGCAGCTCCTCAGGAAGTGGAGCGGGCAGCACATCAGCGGCTCGCGTGGAGAACTCGTAGTCCGATAGAGGTGACCGGCGGGCGAATCGCCTTGACCCGGTGATGGTTTGGGGCCGGTAGTACACCACCTCGTCGTGAGAGTTGACGAAGTAGCTGTTCATACCTCGATTGCATTCGACGATGTAGGCCTGAACCGCCTTGCCGTGCCTGCGCATCCGCTCGTTCCAGCGGTTGAACGCGTCGTGGCTGACCTCGACGACCTGAGCGCCGCGCCGACGTGTCTCGTCGATCATGCGTACCGCGTGTTCGGCCATCGTCTCGTCGTAGTCCATCCACGCAAAGCCGACGAAGCCGGTTGGCCCGACGATCTCCCACCGGTTGGGCAACCGCGGGTGGGCAGTGCCTGCATAACTGCGCAGCCCATGCGCGCGGTAGTACTCGGCGAGGTCGAAACCTCCTGCGCCGAGGATGGTTCCTGACCGGTATGTCTCGGGATCGGTCCACAGTTCGTAACCGGTGGCCGCGACGATCAGATCGGCTTCGCGTTCCAGGCCGTCGGCGGTGCGCACCCCGTTGCGGGTGATGCGTTCGATTGGGGTGGTGATCAGCGCCGTGTTCGGGTTGTTGAGCGCCGTGAAGAACGCGCTGGAGATGACGGGTCGTTTGGCGAGGATGCCGATGCGGGGGAGCAGCGCCCGCCGGTAGGCGGGGTCGTCGACGGTGGCGCGAAGCAGCAGGCGGTACAGCAGCCGGGACCACTTGTCGTACAGCGGAAGGACACGCACCAGCACCTTGTCCGGCAGTCGTGGGAGCAGATGCACGATGGGCATCACCATGAAGACGTCCATCGCGACCCGGCCGAGCACGTTGACCGCCGTGATGAAACCCGGCAGCCGCAACACCCTGCGCGCCGCGGGGGAGAACTCGAAGTCGATCTTCGGCAGCACCCAACCGGCGGTGCGCTGGTAGACGTCGAGGGTCTTGGCCTGTGCCGAGAGCGCCGCGGCGATTTGCACGCCGCTGGAGCCCGTTCCGATGACCGCAATGCGCTTACCGCGGGTGTCGTAGCCGTCATCCCACGCGTTGGGCCGCAGGACGGTGCCTTCGAAGTCGTCGATCCCGTCGATGTCGATGGCGTTCTTGGCGTTGACGTAGCCGCCCACCGAGCTGATCAGGAAGCGTGCGGTGACCGGCTCTCGGTCACGGATCTGCAGGCGCCACATGCCGGCGTGGTCATCCCACTGTTGTTGTACG
>DATFCF010000318.1:0-5901 GCA_035253445.1 Mycobacterium sp. | reverse complement strand
ACATTTACCGTACCGATCCCGCCGATCTGGCCGGCCTTCCCACCCGAGGTCAACACCTCGAGGTTGATGGCCGGGGCAGGCGCTGCGCCGATGCTGCAGGCTGCCGCGGGGTGGGAAGCGTTCGCCATTTCGTTGGAGACGCAGGCACAAGAACTGGCCGCCAGCCTGACGTCTCTGGCTTCGTCGTGGACCGGCGCGGGAAGCGAACTCGCCGTCACAGCAACCACGCCAATGGTTCTGTGGCTACACATGCTGTCGCTGCAGGCGATGAAGCGTTCCATGCAGGCCGCGGCTCAGGCGACCTCGTACACGGCGGCGATGGCAACCACACCCCCGCTGCCCGAGATCGAGCTGAACCACGTCACCCATGCGGTGCTGGAGGCCACCAACTTCCTGGAGATCAATCGGCTGCCGATCACGCTGACCGAACTCGACTACATCCGGATGTGGGATCAGGCGGCGGCGGTTATGGACGGCTACCAGGCCGAGACCATGATGAACACGACGTTCGAACCGATCGCCATGCCGAAGCCGATCGTGATGCCTGGCGTCATGGAGGGGGGCACGGCCGCAGCCATGGGCGCAGCAGGCGCGATGGCGCCCGGGGCGGTCATCCGAAACGCCACTTTCACCAAGGTCAGCGCAGAGGGAAAAGCACGATCTGTCGCACTTCAGACCGGGCGGGCCTACTCGGCGGCAAGCCAAACGACGCACAGTGCAGCTTCGGAAGCAAAGCAGGCAGGCAACTTCTCCGGTCAACAACAGGACCAAATGCTGCAGCAGGGAATGCAGCAGGGCGTTCAGATGGCGACGCAGATGGGTTCGACGCTCACCCAGCTTCCGCAGCAGATGATGCAGGGGGTGACGCAGCCCTTTCAGCAGCTGACGCAGCCGCTACAGCAGGTGTCCTCACTGTTCGGTCAGATGGGTGGCAACAAGGGTGCCCAGGTCGGCATGTTCGGCGCTCCGCCGTTCTCCAACCATCCGGCGATCGGCGGGTCGGGAGCGAGCACGGGCGCTGGTTTGGTGCGGGCCGCATCTCTTCCCGGTGCTGGGGGTACGGCGATGCGCACGCCGTTGATGGCCAACCTGGTCGGTACGCCGACGGGACCCTCGATGTCGCCGGTGTCCGTGGCGGCAGGCGCGGCTGCGGGTGCCGCTGCCGCGGGACTGGCACCGGTCGGCGCGGGATCCGGTGGTTCCGGTCCGATGGGGATGTTGGGCCAGCGCTCGAGAAGTGGCGGCTCGAAATCGGGCCTGACGGCGCCGTCGCCGCTGCCGTATGACCTCAACGAAGACGAAGAGGACGACTGGTAACAGTCATGCAAAGACTTCCCGGCCGCCCGGCCGGAAGGTTCACCACTGCGATGGTGAGCACAAGGTGAAGGGAAAACAAGGCAGGCAACATGACAACACCTGGATTAACTACCGAAGTTGCAGCAATGCAGGCGGAGGCCGCCAACTTCGATCGCATTGCGGGCGAGCTCACGGCCGTCATGAACCAAGTCGGCATGACTGCGGCGGGGTTGGCCGCGGCGTTGCAAGGTGAGCCTGGCGGTGCCGGGCCAGCAGCGCAGGCGGCGCTGACACGGTACGAAGAGGCCGCGAGGCAGCAGACGCAACTCCTCACGGAGATTTCACAGAACGTCCAACAGGGCGGCATCCAGTACGATACCGCCGATTTTGATAACGCAGAGGCTCTCGCTCAACAGATGCTCTGACCCTAACCAGTTACTAGAAAGGAGAACGAACGTGAGTGGTGGACAGATGGTTTACAACTTCGGCGCAATCGAAGGCGGCGCCGGAGAACTGGACGGTGCCGTCGGGGTAACCGAAGCTCTGCTCGGAGAGGGCAGAGAGTCGCTAGGCCGGCTCGCGGCGCAGTGGGAAAGCGACGCATCGATGTCGTGGCAGGAGGCGCAAACCCGTTGGGACGCGAACGCAGCAGAGTTGAATTTGGCCCTGCAGAACCTCGCCACCGCGGTGCGCGACTCGGGCGAAAACATGTGCCTTCTCGACAAGACCGTCGGCCAGTCTTTCTCAGCATAGCCGCGAAGCACGATGGTGGGCGTGGACATCACCGATGATGCTCGCCCACCTCGTGCTCCCCGGCGCTACTTAGTAATGAGAGGTACCCATGTCGGCCGACTATGACCGGCTCTTCCACTCCCCGGATGCCGAGAGCACGGCCGAGGAGGTAACGGCAAACGTAGATGTGGACACCGTTGCACCGGGCCCTGCGGGTCCGATGCCGACGGGAGGACCGGCACGCACCGACGCATCAGGCCCGATGCCGGTTGCGCCACCCCGCACGCAGACCGCCCCCGTGCCACCGCCGCGGCAGTCTGAGGTCACAACGCAGATGCCCCCGATGCATTCCACTGGGACACAACGTGTTCCGAACAACGGGATGATGCGGGCGCCACAGGCCAAGGCACCGGCGGGTGCGCGGTTCGAGCAGCCGCGCCCGGCGCAGGCGCATGCACCGCGGCCCGCCCCTGCGCCGGCGCCGTCACAGCACTTCGCCGACGGCGAGGTTCGGCGGCCGGGCACGGCGATCGCGAGTCAGCCGGCGCCGACCTCGGCGGCGACCATCGGTAACCACCGGGCTATCGACGCACTGTCGCACGTGGGGGTGCGCTCGGCGGTCAAGATGCCGTCGCAACGTGGCTGGCGACACATTCTTTACATGCTGACGCGAATCAACTTGGGTCTGTCGCCCGACGAGCTCTACGAGATGGATCTGCACACGCGGATTCGTCGAAACGCGCGCGACTCGTACCAGATTGGCGTGTTCGGACTCAAGGGCGGCGTCGGAAAGACGGCGGTGACCGTCGCACTAGGCTCGTCGCTGAGCAAGATCCGCGGTGACCGGATCCTGGCTGTCGATGCTGATCCCGACGGCGGTAACTTGGCCGACCGCGCAGGACGCCAGTCGGCGGCGACCATCGCTGACCTGTTGTCGGACAAGGAACTGGCGCGCTACAACGACATTCGCGCATACACAAGCATGAACGACTCCAACCTCGAGGTGCTCTCCTCGGAGGAGTACAGCGGCGCGCGGCGTGAGTTCAACGACGAGGACTGGAAAGGCGCGACCAGCATCGTGTCGCGCTATTACAACCTGGTTCTCGCCGACTGCGGCGCGGGCTTGTTCCAGCCGGCGGCGCGCGGCGTGTTGTCGACGGTGTCGGGACTGGTGATCGTCGCCAGCGCGTCCATCGATGGGGCGCGGCAGGCCGCCGTGACGATGGACTGGTTGCGGCAGAACGGATATCAGGATCTGCTGGGCCGCTCGTGCGTGGTGATCAACCACGTCGTACCGGGCAAGCCCAACATCGATGTCGCCGATCTAGTGCAGCAATTCGAACGCCACGTCCCTCCCGGCCGGGTCATCGTGCTGCCGTGGGACAAGCACATCGCCGCGGGCACTGAGATCCAGCTCGATCTGTTGAGCCGCACATTCCGGCGCAGGATCGTCGAGTTGGCGGCAGGATTGTCCGACGACTTCGACAGGCTCGAACGCCGTTGACCACAGCCGCCGCCGCACCCTCGTCATCGTCGTCGAGCGTCACGCCCGGCCGTCCGTCGACCACCCGCGTCACGATATTGACCGGCCGGCGCATGACCGATTTGGTGCTGCCGGCGTCGGCGCCGATCGAGACGTACATCGACGAGACGGTGTCGGTACTGGCGGAAATGCTTGAGGACACCCCCGCGGATGTGTTGGCGGGCTTCGACTTCAAGGCGCAGGGCGTGTGGTCGTTCGCGCGACCTGGTGCACCACCGCTGAAGCTCAACGAGTCGTTGGACGAGGCCGGCGTCGTCGATGGCGCGTTGTTGACGCTGGTGACCGTCAGCCGCACAGAACGGTACCGCCCGCTCGTCGAGGACGTGATCGACGCGATCGCGGTGCTCGACGAGTCGCCGGAATTCGACCGCCGGGCACTGAACCGTTTTGTCGGACTGGCGATTCCGTTGGTCACGCTGGTGATCACAGTGATGTCGATGCTGGCCTGGTCGGACACCGGGCGGGGCGGGTGGTGGTCCGTAGCGCTTGGAGTCTTCGGTGTTGCGCTGCTGCTCGCCAGTGTGGTGGCACAGAACCGGTACGACAACGTCGACATGGCCGAGAGTCTGCTCGTCGCAGCGCTACCCGTGCTGGCGGCGGCCACCGCGTTGGGTGTGCCGTTGCCGCGCGGCGTCGAATCGCTCGGAGCACCGCAGCTCGCGGGCGCAGGGGCTGTGGTGCTATTGCTGACCCTGGCGACTCGGGGCGGGCCGCGTCGGCGCGCAGAGTTGGCGTCGTTCATGGCCGTAACAGCGACGGCCATAACCGGCGCCGCTGTTGCGTATGGCTACGGGTGGCAGTACTGGGTTCCCGCTGCGGCGATCGCGTTCGGGTTGATGATCGTCACGAACGCGGCGAAACTGACGGTTGCCGTCGCGCGTATTGCGCTGCCCCCGATCCCGGCGCCGGGTGAATCGGTGGCCAACGAGGAACTACTGGACCCCGTGGCGTCGCCCGATGCCTCCGACGAGGAGACGCCGACATGGCAGGCGATCATTGCCTCGGTTCCCGAGTCAGCCGCACGGCTCAGCGAGCGCAGCCAACTGGCCAAGAAGCTGCTGATCGGATTCCTCAGTGCAGGGGCTCTTATTCTGACGGTCGGGGCGATCGCCGTTGTGGTGCAAGGACATTTCTTCAAGCACAGCATGATCGTGGCCGGACTGGTGGCGGTGATTTGCGGGTTCCGCTCGCGGCTGTACGCGGATCGGTGGTGTGCCTGGGCGCTGCTGGCGGCGGCGGTCGTCATCCCGACGGGTGTGATGGTCAAGCTCTGTCTGTGGTACCCGCAGAGCGCGTGGCTGATCTTGACCATCTATGCGGCTGCCGTGATCGTCGCACTGATCCTGGTTGGAGCAACGGACGGTGTCCGTCGTGTGTCGCCGGTGACGAAGCGGATACTCGAATTGCTTGACGGCGCAGCGATTGCCGCCGTCATTCCGATGCTGCTGTGGATCGCCAGCGTCTACGACATATTGCGGAATCTACGGTTCTGAGGCGAGACCAGGATGACCCAGGAACCGCTGTCCATCGACCCTGATGCCGTCCGTCAAGGCGGCAACGAGATGCTGACGGGAGTGAATGGTCTGGAGCTGCCGCCGGCCTTCACGCCCCCGACGGGCTCCGACCCGCTATCAATGAGGGTCACGATCGAAGTGCCGGGCGTAGAACAGCCAATTGTCGTAGAGCTGCCTGGGATAAAGGCGGACGCCACTAAGACAGCGGAGAAGATCGTCGCGGCCGCTGGCCGCTACGAGCAGATGGACCAGATGCTCGGGCAACGTATTGAGCAGGCGCAGCTCCCCGCTGCGAACGGCGCGGCTGGTTCCGGCGGAGCGGGCGCGGCCCCGAATGCGGCGGCCGCGCAAGGCGGGCCGATGGGTCAGATGGGCCAGTTGATGGGCATGCCAATGCAGATGGCGCAACAAGCTGCACAGCTGCCAATGCAGGCGCTGGGGATGGCGGCGGCCCTTCCACAGGGCCTGATGCAGGGTGTGCAGGGCGCCATGCAGCAGGTAGGCCAGTTGGGTGGCCAGACGGACAAGTCTGGTGAGGAGGCGCTGAAGGACCAGGCTACCGCTGATGAGGCAAAGCGCGCTGAGGCTTCTGACGAGAAGCTGGAAAGCGAGTCCGAAACGGAACAGGGCGCGGCGCCGGGGGAGCCCGGCACTGAGCGTGCGCCCGATGTCGGAGCAACTGGCGAAACCCCTTCGCCTACAGCGCCTCCCGCGCCCCCGCGTACGCCTGCGCCGACGCGACCGGCTGAAGCGGACGGAGAGATCAACCTGTGAGCGATGTTCTGAAGGTCACTCCGGACGTGCTGCGCAAAGTCG
>DATFCF010000317.1:0-5494 GCA_035253445.1 Mycobacterium sp. | reverse complement strand
GCGACCGCCTGATGCGGCGCCGAACGTGCTGGTGGTCCTCATCGACGATGTCGGCTTTGGCGCCAGTAGTGCCTTCGGCGGGCCATGCCAAACGCCCAACTTCGAAAAGCTGGCATCGGGCGGGTTGAAGTACAACCGGTTTCACACCACGGCGTTGTGCTCGCCGACGAGGCAGGCACTGCTGACCGGTCGTAACCATCATTCGGTCGGTATGGGCAACATCACCGAGACCGCCACCGCGGCTCCCGGCTACACGTCGGTGCTCCCCAACACCAAGGCGCCGCTGCCGCTGACCTTGAAGCTCAACGGTTACTCGACGGCGCAGTTCGGCAAGTGCCACGAGGTGCCCGTCTGGCAGACCAGTCCGGCGGGACCTTTCACCGCGTGGCCGACCGGCGGCGGCGGGTTCGAGTATTTCTACGGCTTCATCGGCGGCGAGAACAACCAGTGGGACCCGGCCCTGTACGAGGGCACCACGCCCATTGAGCCCCCGAAGACTCCGGCCGAGGGCTACCACCTCACCGAGGATCTGGCCGACAAGGCGATCAGCTGGGTGCGTCAGCAGAAGGCACTGCTGCCTGACAAACCGTTCTTCATGTACTTCGCACCCGGCGCCACCCACGCGCCACACCACGTGCCGAAGGAGTGGATCGACAAGTACAAAGGAAAGTTCGCGCACGGCTGGGACCGCCAGCGCGAGATCACCTTCGAGCGGCAGAAGGAACTGGGCGTGATCCCCGCGGATGCGGTGCTGACGCCGCGCCACGCGGAAATCCCGGCCTGGGACGACATGGATCCTGCGCTCAAGCCGGTGCTGGAACGTGAGATGGAGGTGTACGCCGCATTCCTGGAACACACCGACCATCACGTCGGCCGGCTGATCGATGCGCTCGAACCGATACTGGACGACACGCTCGTCTACGTCATGATCGGCGACAATGGCGCTTCGGCGGAGGGCACACTGCAGGGCGCGTTCAACGAGATGGCCAACTTCAATGGCATGGCCGACCTCGAGACACCCGAATTCCTGATGTCCAAGCTCGACGACTTCGGTAGCGAAGCCTCCTACGGCCACTATGCGGTGGGCTGGGCGTGGGCGATGGACACGCCGTATCAGTGGACCAAGCAGGTGGCCTCGCACTGGGGCGGCACCCGCAACGGCACTATCGTGCACTGGCCCAAAGGAATCGACGAAAAGGGTGGTCTGCGTAATCAGTTCACCCATGTCATCGACCTCGCGCCGACTGTGTTGGAGGCCGCGGGCATCCCTGCGCCGACGATGGTCAACGGAGTCATGCAGAGCCCGTACGAGGGCACCAGCATGCTGTACAGCTTCAACGACGCCGAAGCGCCCGAGCGACACGTTACCCAGTATTTCGAGATGTTCTGCAACCGTGGCATCTATCACAAGGGTTGGAGCGCGGTGACCAAACACCGCACGCCGTGGGAGATGGGCGGAGCAGTCATGCCTGCCTTCGATGATGACGTCTGGGAACTCTACGACGGCAACACCGACTCGACGCAGGCTAAGGACCTTTCGAAAGAGAATCCGGAGAAACTGCATGAGCTGCAACGGCTTTGGCTGATCGAAGCGGTCAAGTACAACGTGCTTCCGCTCGATGACCGACAGATCGAACGCATCAACCCCGAAAGCGCCGGACGGCCGGCGCTGATCAAGGGCAACTCGCAGCTGCTCTTCGCGGGCATGGGCCGGCTCTCGGAGAACAGTGTGGTCAACATCAAGAACAAGTCGTTTGCGGTCACGTCCGAGCTGGAAGTTCCGGCGGACGGCGCAGACGGCGTGATCATCGCCCAGGGTGGCCGATTCGGCGGCTGGAGTCTGTACGCCAACGCCGGCAAAGCGAAATTCCACTACAACGTGCTGGGCATCAAGTCATTCGACGTCGAAGCCAGCGAGCCGATCCCGGCCGGCACCACCCAGGTGCGCATGGAGTTCGATTACGACGGCGGAGGCATGGGCAAGGGCGGAAACGTCACCCTCTACTACGACGGCAAGGAAGTCGGCAAGGGTCGGGTCGACCAAACCCAGGGCTTCATCTTCTCCGCCGACGAAACCACTGACGTCGGTAACGAAACCGGCACCACCGTCAGTCCGGACTACACCGCCCACACCAGTAGGTTCAGCGGCAAAATCACGTGGATTCGAATCGACCTCGGCGACGACGCCAAGGACGCCGACCACTACATCGAGCCGGACGAACGCTTCCGGGTTGCGATGGCCCGGCAATAGCGCTGCTACACAGTCGTTTCGCGCGCTACCGCCACCACGATCGGCACGACGAACTCCTCGAGCATCGAGCGTTCGTCGGCCTCGTCGTGCCCGGGAAACACCAACAGCGATGTCATCACCCGCACCACCCACCGCGCCCGGTGCGCAACGACCTCGGGGTCGTCGGGCGCAAGTGAGATCACGAAGGCCTCGGTCAGCGCCTTGATCACCTCGGACTGCTCGGCTATCTCACCGCCGATCGGCCGCTGGGTGGTGGCGAACCACGATGACAGCGCGGGACTTTCGCGGACATTGCGCAGCGACGTGATGATGCCTTCGATGAGCCGCTGCGCCGGATCGTGGACGCTGGCGATCTGCTCGGTCATCTCGCGGTGCAGCCGGTAGCTCTCGCGATGAACGTAGGCGGTGTAGAGCGCCTCGCGGTTCTCGAAGTACCGATACAGCGTCGCGCGGGAACAGCCTGCAGCCGAGGCGATTTCGTTCATTCCGACGGTGGCGGCTTCTTGCCTGGCGAATAGGTCGTTCGCCGCGTCGAGGATCCGATCGGCGGCCACTTCGGTGCGCCGTGCGGCCAGCCAGTCGCCGGCCATCAGGACGTCACCCGCATCGGCACCGACAGCGGGCGGCGTACGTAGCTGCCTGGAGCCCAGACGATTCCGGACTCGTCGACCTCGAAGTCCGGGCAGCGGGCCAGCAGCTCGGTCAACGCGATGCGGGACTGCATCCGGGCCGCCGCCGCGCCGAGGCAGAAGTGGGCGCCGTGGCTGAACGTCATGATGTTGCGCGGCCGCCGCCGGACGTCGAGTTCGGCAGCGTCAGGGCCGAATTCACGCTCGTCGCGATTGGCCGACCCGTAGAGCAGCAGCGTCCGTCGCCCTGCCGGAATGGTGGTGTCACCGATCGTGACGTCGCGAGTGACGGTGCGGGCCAGGCCCTGCACCGGCGAGGTCAGCCGCAGGAACTCGTCGACCACGTCGGGAATCACGTCTGGGTCCTCGACCAGTAGCTGTCGCTGATCCGGCCGCTGGTGCAGCAGCTGCACTGAACCGCCGAGCATGCCGGTGGTGGTGTCGTTGCCGCCGGTGACCATCGTGAAGGTGAACGCCAGCACCGACAGGGTACCGGCGATGTCGCCGTCGGCGCCGACCCCCGCGGCCACCAGATGCGAGATGGTGTCGTCCTGCGGCTGGCGGCGACGCAGCTCGATCAGCTCGGAGAAGTACGCCATCATCGAGCCGACTGCGTCGCCCACCGATGCCATCGCGCCGGTGATGCCGCCCGATGTGGTGCTGGCCGCGACGATGGCCTCGGTCCAGCCGTCGAACTGCTTGCGGTCGGATTCCGGTACGCCGAGGTAGTGCGCGACGACCATCGACGGCAGGGGCTTGAAGAGCTCGGCGACGATATCGCCGCCGCCGTTGGCGCGCAGCCGCTCGATGCGCTCGACGACAAACTCGCGCACCGCCGGCTCGACGGCTTGTACCTGCCGTGGCGTGAAACCCCGCGACACCAGCTTGCGAAACTCGGTGTGCACCGGGGGATCCTGCATAACGAATGGCGGATTATCTTGCAGGCCAATAATTTCCAGCTCGCCGTAGTTGACGGTGAGCCCCTGGGCCGACGAGAAGGTCTCGTTGTCGCGGGCGGCCTGCCACACGTCGGCGTGCCGGGACAGCACCCAGTAGTCGCCCTCGGGGTTATCGACTGGGACGACGCGATGCACCGGGTCGTGGTCGCGCAACGCGGCGTACATCGGCCACGGGTTGGGCCAGGTGTCGGCGTCGGCGAGCTGGAACCGGACCGGCGACTGATGAGACAGAGTGGCTGTCATGTCTCATTGGTACGACAATGCCGCGTGACGTGTCAATAGCCGGAGCGGTTTCGGCGCGGCTATCCACGCTGGGCGTTGATTAGCGCGCCGAAGTCACGAGTGTCAGATAGCTGCGCCGGGGTTGAGGATGCCGTCGGGGTCGAGCGCCTGCTTGATGCGGCGGTTGAGCTCCATCGCTTCCGGTCCGAGCTGGCCAGCAAGCCACGCCCGCTTCAGCCGGCCCACGCCGTGTTCGCCGGTGATGGTGCCGCCCAGCCCGACGGCCAGATCCATGATCTCGCCGAACGCCTGTTGAGCGCGGTGCGCCATCGCCGCATCCGCGGGGTCGTAGACGATCAGCGGATGGGTGTTGCCGTCGCCGGCGTGCGCGATCACCGAGATCATCAAGTCGTGGTTGGCGGCGATCTTCGCGACGCCGCCGACCAGATCGGCCAGCGCGGGCAGCGGCACGCCGACGTCTTCGAGCAGCAGCGAGCCTTTGGCCTCCACCGCGGGAATCGCGAACCGGCGCGCAGCGACGAAGGCCTCGCCCTCGTCGGGGTCGGACGTCGAAAACACTTCCTTCGCACCATGTTCGGTGAAGACGTCCGCCATGAACTCGGTGTCTTCGACGCCGGAGGGCCCACGAGAATCGGTAGCGGCAACCATCATCGCGGCGGCGTTTCGGTCCAAGCCCATCCGCAGCTTGTCCTCGACGGCGTTGATCGCCGCCGCGTCCATGAACTCGAGCATCGACGGCCGGATCTTGCCGGTGATCGTCACTACAGCGTTGGCGGCGGCTTCCACCGAATCGAACGTCGCCACCACGGTGCACGCCGGGGGCTGAGCGGGCAGCAGCCGCAGCGTCACCTCGGTGATGACGCCGAGCGTGCCCTCGCTGCCGACGAACAGCTTCGTCAACGACAGTCCAGCCACGTCTTTGAGCCGCGGACCGCCCAGGCGTACCGCTGTGCCGTCGGCGAGCACCACCTGCAGGCCGAGCACGTAGTCGGTGGTGACGCCGTACTTCACGCAGCACAACCCGCCTGCGTTGGTGGCGATGTTGCCGCCGATGCTGCAGATCTCGAATGACGACGGATCCGGCGGATACCACAGCCCGTGCTCGGCGACGGCCTTCTTCACCTCGGCGTTGAGCAGCCCGGGCTGGACGACGGCGGTCCGGGTGACGGGGTCGACGGCGATGTCGCGCATCTTCTCGGTGGTCAGCACGATGCCGCCGTCGAGAGCCGTTGCGCCGCCGGACAGCCCGGTGCCCATCCCTCGTGGCACCACGGCGATCTTGTGGGCGGTGGCCCAGCGCAGCACCGTCTGCACGTCTTCGGTGCTGCGGGGCCGGGCGACGGCTAGCGGCATCGCCGCGCTCGGGTCGAAGGCGCGGTCCTGCCGGTATGAGGCCAGGATGTCGGGGTCAG
>DATFCF010000316.1:0-4238 GCA_035253445.1 Mycobacterium sp. | reverse complement strand
GTTGCGTACGTCCAGCGCGTCGCGGGTCCACGCTTTGTCCTCCGGTGCGGTGGACGCCAATCGGTTGCGCAGCCGCAGAATGTCGGCGTATTGATCGAGGATCGCCTGCTTGTCGCCCAGCCCGACCTCGGCGATGCGCCGCGAGATGGACCGGACGATCTCGGTGAGCTCGGCGACCGCAGGCAGCTGCCGCGGCGTGGCCCGCAGCGTCAGCCGGGTGCCGCGGTTGAACTCCACCGCGCCCAAACCTGTGTTGACGCGGTCGATCTGGTCGCTGATCCGCCGCGCCTCCTGCTCGGCGACCCGGTGCAGCGTGAGGATCGCGTCGGGGGCCTGTTCGGTGACCAGCCGCATCATCCTCTCGTAGGCCTCGGGCAGTTCGCGCTCGTCGATGTGCTTGCACAGCGCGACGTAGTCGTGCACGCGCTCATCAAAATCGTCAGAGTCGTTCGGAATGGCGTCGGGAAAAGACGTGTCGAATGTGTTGAGGATGCGGGCCAATTCGTCGTAGGAGCGGCGCCGGCTTTCCCGCAGTTGCTCGCGCTCCTTCTTGATCGCAGTGAACAGCGCGTCGCGGTGCGGTTCGGGGTCGAGCAGTTCCAGCGCGACCGGCAGCTGGCCGGCGTAGCGGTGCAGCAGTTCGGTCAGCGGCTCGGAGACGAACGCCGGTGACAGCCGCTCCTGCAGCTCGAGCAGCCGGGTGCGGCGTTCGTCGAGGTTGTCCCGGCGGGTCTGGATCGCACCGCGGCGCGTCATGAATTTCTGGATCTGCGACCAGCATTCGTCGGCACGCGCGTTCAGGGCCTCGAGGTCGGGGTGGTCGGCCAGCAGCAACTCGTACTGTTCGCGTAGCCGGTCGGCGTGCCCGTCGGCGGTCTCGGTGTCGATCTGGCTCCACTGCGGGTACTGCTCACAGATCGCCTTGCACGCCGCCGCGCGGTCACGCCACTGCTGGCGCTGGGCGGCGATGTCGTCGGCGGTGTGGCGGGCCTTCTGGTAGGTCTCCTCGGCGGTGGCGAGTTCGAGCGTCAGCGCATTGATCTTGGCGGTGACGTCGCCCTGGTACAGGTACTCGGACTGCTTGACCGGTCGCCGGTCGTCCTTGATCGCCAGCCGGTCGGAGTCCTTGTAGAGCCCGGCGTCGGTGACCGCGCGGCGGAACCGGTCGAACACGTCGGGGGTGTCGACGCAGATGTGGTCGCCTGCGTTGGTGATGACGTCGACGGCCTCGGCGGCGCACGGATGTGTCGGGTCGACGGCGAACAGCTTGCCGGCCAACGTGTTTGGCTCGGGCTCGACGGGTTCGGCGCCGAGGAACTTCGCCCGGACGTGGTGCAGCTGCAGGCGGCCCCGCATGTCGGTCTCGTTGACGAACCGCAGCACCGCGGCCCAGTGCTGGTCGGGCACCAGTAGCCGCAGGCCCGCACCGCGCAGCACCTTCTCCACGGCGAGCCGCCAGCGGGCCTGGTCGGGCTTCAGGTCCATGAGTTCGGCGATGTAGGGGACCCCAGCGCCGTCCGCACCGATCGCCGCGCAAATCTGATCACGCATCGCGAGCGCGAACTCCGGCAGTGCGGAGCCGACGTGTTCGACGCGCTTGAGTTCCTTGGCGGCGTCGTCACGGGCGATGCGCGCAGACTTCTGCGCGTACTCGGCGTCGGTGGACGCCTCGCGGTTGCGTTCGACTTTGGCGAGCAAGTCGGTGGCCTGCGCGAGCAGCTCCTCACGCAGGTTCCAGAACTCGTCGGAGGTCTCCGGGACGTCGATGTCCTGGGCGGCCAGTAGGTCCTCGTAGGCGGCGCGGCGCCGCGTCACCTGCTCGGCCTCGGTCTCGGCGGCCGTCACCTGGGACTGCAGCGGAGCGATGCTCGCGCTGGACCCGCTGATCTGCGCGTTGAGCGAATCCGCTTCTGCCTTGGCGAGATTCAACGACCGGGTGACGTCCTCGTACTCGTTCTCGAGCTGGTCGATGGTGCCGTCCAGCGTGGCGATCTGGGTGGGGCATTGCGCCAGCCGGACATGGTCGGTGAAGGCCCGCACCATCGGCGCGTCGACGAGGTCGATGATGCCGAGGTCCGACGACTCGGAGGCGTAGCGCTGCTGGATCTGTTCGATGTCGCCGAGGATTTTGCGCTTCTTCTGCGCGACGGCCAGCAGTTCGCGAGCCTCGACCAGCGGGTCGATCTGTTTGAGTGCCTCGGGCAGCCGGGCCAGGCTGCTGGGTTCGTCGAGCATGAACTCGCGGACGAACTGCTCAAGTCCGCCAACGCTTTTCAGTGACTTGGCCTTGCCGAGCAGCTGCTGGGCGGCATCGGAGGCGCGGATCCCGATGGTGGCGTACAACTGCGCCAGGTATTGCGACTCGACCTTGGTGGAGAAGCGCCAGCCTTCTTTGAACACGCTGGCGTCGAAGCGGCCGGCGGCCCAGCGATTGCAGACGTCTTCGATGTCGAGGTCGCCGTCACCGAGCACGAAGCGGCTCGACGAGTCGTTGCGGGACTCACCGGTCAGCCACTTGAGCACCAGGCCGGTGACGGTGCGCCCGGAGTCGCTGGCGTAGGTGACCGCGACCGCCGACCAGGCGGTGCCGTCGCCGCGCAGGTACATAACGCGGCTGGTGCCGCCGTCGCTGCGCTGGCCCCAGGCGCCACGCACGTACTTGTCGACGGTGCGGCGGCCCGCGCTGGATCCGGCGGCGGTGTTGTCGCCGGAGGCGTTGAAGTTGCGACGGTTGAACGGCAGGAATCCGAGCGAAATCGCGTCCAGCAGTGAGGATTTCCCGCTGCCGGAGGCGCCGGCGATGAGGGCGCCGCCAGAGCTGAACGGGATGGAGTGGTAGCCGTCGAAGACGCCCCAGTTGATGACCTGCAGCCGGGACAGGTGGAACTGCTCAGTCAAGGTCGACGTCCTCTTCGGCTGGCGCTCCGCCGTTGAGCAGCTGTTCGAACTGCTGCTGGAGTTCGGTGATGACCGAGGCGGTCATGACGGCGGTGATAACCGGGCTGATGAGGTAGCTGTCCTCGTCGTCGCGATTTTTGCGCAGGATCTCGAGGCCGGCGAGCCTGGCGATGGCACCGTCGACGCGCGCGGCGAAGGTGACCGCGTCGCGGTCGGTGTCGTTGAGCACGCCGGAGAACAGCCCGTGCATCTCTTCGCGGCTGATCAGGACGGTCTGTCCGCCGGAGGCGCGCATCATCTGAGCGAGATGCAGGGCGAGGATAGAGTCGTAGGTGCCGAGCGGCTCGCGGCGCAGAAGCTTGATGCCCCTGGCAGATTCGTAGCGGGCTTGTTCGACGAACGCGACGTCGGTGCCGTCGACGATCCGCAGCAGCAAGTCAAGTTCGGAAAGCCGGACGGACAGTTCTTTGCGGTATTCGAGTACCCAGCTGTAGATGTCGGCGTCGGCTTCGGCGCTGATGTAGCGGCGGGTGAGCAGGTGCTGCAGGGCCCAGCAGGCGCGGTCGGGGAGTTCGGAGACGTCGCCGTCGAAGCGCGGCCTGCGCTGGACGGGTGCGCGGGAGGTCTGGTCGACCTGGGGCAGGGAGGAGAAGTCGATGTCGGCTTCGTCTTTTTGGAGGGTCACGATGCTGCTCCAGCCAGGGGCAACCCCGCGTGGTCGTCGCGCACCTGCGTTCCTCAATCTGTAGTTGGTCGGACGCCCCAACATAGGGCACGGCCCCGACATCCTGAGCACGGGACGGGGTCGTGTCGGCGGAGAAATTCCAGGCGTCGCCGGTTGGCCGACGTCAGCGGAATGTTCGCGCTCCCAAGGCATGCGCTGAGTCGGCGGAGGGTGGTGTGGCTGTGAATTCTGAGGCGTATGTTGTCGCCGGCGATCTCCGCCGTGAGCTCAGTGATTTTGGGTGCGGTCGTCCACCGTTTCGTGTCGGTGGGAGAGCAGCCTCCATTGGACCTGTATGACAGCGAACAGGAACGCCGTGCTGATGCCGAACAGCAGCACACCGTTGACCGCTTGGAGCGCACTCAACATCTGAAACCGGGCGGGCACCGTTAATCCCGGTATATCGAATGTCGTCATGGTGGCCAAGGCGTAGACGGACGCATCCGTGACCGAGTCGATGGCGCCGAGGCCCCAATAAGCCAGTGCCCACAGGAAGCCCTCAACCCCGTGCAGTGCGGCCAGGATCAGCGCGACGGCGCCGATGTGGCCGATCATGGTCGGCACCGCCCGCAGGCGCTCGGCCGTGGGTTTGTCGGCACGGACCCGAATTCTGGCT
>DATFCF010000315.1:0-24620 GCA_035253445.1 Mycobacterium sp. | reverse complement strand
ATGGGAGTCACCCATCCGCTGCGGACGAACCAGTAGCCGCCCGCCAGATTGGCCAGCAGCAGCACTGGTGTCTCGATGAAGATCGACGACGCCGCCTTGACGCGCACCATCGGACCCATCCAGTTGGCGAAGCTGTCGTTGAATTCGTCTGCGGCGTCGGCGAATCGCTTGTGTGCCTTGCCGGCTTCACCGAACGTCTTGACCACCGACACGCCGGCGATGAACTCGACGATGGTGGCACTGATGCGCTCGACGCCACGGTTCAACCGCTCCATCTGTACCCGCGCGCCGCGGCCCAGCCAGGCATACACGCCGATGTACAGCGGCACGGTGGCCAGTGCGAGCAGCCCCAGTCGCCAGTCGAGGTAAAAGCAGTACACCAACCCGAAAAACGGAGTAGCGATCGCGCCGGCGTTTTCCACGGCCGAATGCGCGACGAGGTAGTGCAATTCGCCGACGTCGTTTTGGACGGCCTTGCGCACCTCACCTGAGGACGTGGTGTTGAACCAGCCCAGCGGCAGCCGGCCCAAGGTGTCGACGATGCGCCGGCGCAGCGACCGCTGCAAGTCGACATCGGCGAAATGGGTGATCGTCAGTGCCGCCGCACCCGCCACGGTGCGCACGAAAAGAGCGCCGATCACGACTGCGACGATCGTCCACACCCGCGTCGCGCTGACCGGGCCGTCAGCAAGCAGTTCCCGGCCCAGCTCCACAATGCCGACGAAGGGCACGACCGTGGCCGCCGACGCGATCCACTGGATGCGCTTCGCCTTGGACGTGCGCCCCCGAACCGGGGCAAGCAGCTGCTGAAGCGCTAGGGCGTCGAACTGCGCACCACGCTTACCGCCGCCTTGCGACCCCGGCCCCGGCGAGTCGGGCTCGACATCGTCGATCACGGGCTGCACAGCCGTCATCCACCCTCCAGGGGTATAGGTAAGGTTTACCTAACCCTAGCGGGTGTGCGCCGAAAGGTGGAAGCTACCGCAGCGCGGTGATCGCCAACGGCTCGTTGCTGCCGGTCACCCGGATGTCGACGGTGCGGATCTGCGACGTCGGGATGCTCGTGGCTGCCGACAGCCCCGCCGCCTCGTCGCCGGCCGGCTTCCACGATCCGACCGCCGTCTGCACCCCGTCGTGCGTCGTGACCACGAGGTCGTAGCTGTCGACGTTGCGCGACCAGTCCTTGGTGTACTGGCAGGCCCAGTTCAGCTCGGTGCCCCATTTCTTCTCGGTCACGGCGAGCTCCGCGGTGAGACCGCCGCGCGGCGTCGGCTGCATCGCCTGCATCGCCACGGTCTCCACGGAAACCGTGCTTCGCGAGAAGACCGTCGCCCCCACGACACCGCCCGCGATCAACAGCGCGGCCGCCGACGCGACCGCCGCAGTGACGACGGTGCGTCGAGATCGCCGCTGCCGCTTGGCCGCCGCCTGCGCGAGTGACGCCACCTCGTTGCCACCCTCGACCGGCGCCGCGCCCGCCAGGTCGGTCAGCGCGACCGCTTCCTCGCGGCTGAGCGCATTGAGAATGCCTGGCATGCCTGCGAGTTCGGTGAGTTCGGTGGCACGTGCGGGGTTGGCTGCCAGATAGCCTTCGTACATCCGCCGTTCCTCGAGGTTCAGCGCGCCGAGGACATAGGCGGCATCCCATTCGGCAAGGTCGTCGCTGTTGGGCTTGAAATCAGTCACTGGACAACCCCCCTTTCCTGCAACGCAATTCGTAACGCACGAAGCGCGTAATGAAGCCTGGACTTGACGGTGCCCGCCGGGATCCCCTCCTGTTGCGCGATATCGGCGACGGTTTGGCCGAGATAGTAGGCGCGCACGATGGCGGTGCGATGGTCCGGGCTCAGCGACAGCAATGCGTCCGACAAGATCCACTTGTCGAACGCCGGGCCGATCGCGTCCGGTGACGGCCGCTCTGGCAGGTACTCCGTTTGAAGTTCGCGGGTGTAGCGGGCGCTGCGCCGGTCGTCGATTACCAGGTTGCGCGCCACGGTGAACAGCCATGCGCGCACGTTGTCCGTCGGCTGCGTCAGCACCTCCGGTTTGCGCCACAGCCGCAGCAGGGACTCCTGCACCACATCTTCTGCGAACGGCATATCGCCTCGGGTCAGCCGCAACACGTAGCGCAACAGCGAGTCGCTGTGGGCGTCGTGAATCGCGCGCAGCAACACGGCCTGGTCGGCATCACCGGGCCGACCCGGCAGCGGCCCCTGCTCAGTCATGATTCACGCACCGCACATCCTTCGCTTCGACACCTTCGCTGAACTCAACGCAGCACCACAGACAATCGTTCAACAGCCTGGCGTCGAATGTGGGCGTATGTCACGCGGAATTCACGCCGAGTGTGCGTCAACCCGACGCTCGGCGGCCTTAGTCGAGCAGCGTGCGCACGACCGCGTCGGCCAGCAACCGGCCGCGGTCGGTGAGTACCAGGCGGTCGGCTTCGAGCGCGACGAGACCGTCGGCGACCACCGTCTCCGCCCGCAGGCGCTCACCCTCGCGCAACACCGGCATTGGCAGACCCGAGCGCAACCGCATCCGCAGCATCACCTCTTCGGTGTGCATCGTCGGTGCATCGAGGCGTTCGAAATCGGCGACCGGCAACCGCCCGTCGGCCACCGCTTGCGCATAGGCGTTGGGGTGCTTGATATTCCACCATCGGGTCGCGCCGACGTAACCGTGTGCGCCCGGTCCGGCGCCCCACCACTCGCCGCCGTCCCAGTAGCCGATGTTGTGGCGGCACTCGCCGCCGGGCCGGCTCCAGTTCGACACCTCGTACCAGTCGAAGCCGGCCGCCGACAGGCGCGCGTCGAGCAATTCGTAGCGGCGTGCGTTCACGTCGTCGTCGGGGGCCGCGATCTCCCCTCGCCGCACCCGTCGCGCCAGCGCGGTGCCGTCCTCGACCACCAATGCGTACCCGGACACGTGGTCGACACCGGCGTCGATCGCGGCGTCCACCGAGCGGCGCAGGTCGTCGTCGGTCTCCCCCGGCGTGCCGTAGATCAGGTCGAGATTGACGTGGTCGAACCCGGCGGCACGGGCCTCCCGCGCGGCGTCCAGCGCCCGGCCGGGTGAATGCACACGGTCCAGCACCGCCAACACGTGCGGCGCGACGGACTGCATGCCCAGCGAGATCCGGGTGAACCCAGCCGCCCGCAGCTCCCCGAACAATCCCTGCGACGTCGACTCGGGGTTGGCCTCCGTGGTGACCTCGGCATCCGTAGCGAGCGTGAAGTGCTCCCGCAGTGCGTCCAGCACCGCTGCCAGGCCGGTGCCACCCAGCAGCGTCGGCGTTCCGCCGCCGACGAAAACGGTGTCGACCAGGGGCGATCCCAGCCGCTCGGCGGCCAATGCCAGCTCGGCGCGCAAAGCCGCCAGCCAGCCATCGGGGTTCGCGCCGCCCAGTTCGGTGGGCGTGTAGGTGTTGAAGTCGCAATAGCCACAGCGGGTGGCGCAGAACGGCACGTGGATATAGATGCCAAACGGTCGACCTGGCATGGTCGCCAGGCCGGGCAGCTCGTCGGGTGCCGCGCGGACCGTCATGTAGCCAGTCTCCCAGAGCGGGTTTTGCTCATGCTGAGCGCAAATCTCGCCCGGTTAGGGCACCGGTGGGGGTCCGTGGCACAATTGACGGCGTGATCGCCGCCCGCATCTTCCCCCAGCGCGTCGCGTTGGTGGCTCGGCGGCACGTCGACTTCAAGCGCGTTTGTACCTGTTGTTGTCTGCAGACGCGCCTGATCTAGGACCCAGCCCACCCCGACTTTCAGCTGGCCGCCGGATCTGCGCCGCCGGACAGCCACCGGTGAACAGCGCGTCCGAACGCCGGCTCCACGAAGGAGCCACACCTCAATGACGGAAACCCCTACGAAACGCCCACCCAAGCGCAAGGGCGAGGGCCAGTGGAAGCTCGGCTATCGCGAGCCGCTCAACCCCAATGAGCAGTTCAAGAAGGACGACAATCCGCTCAACGTGCGCGCCCGCATCGAGAACATCTACGCGGTCAATGGCTTCGACAGCATCGACAAGCAGGATCTTCGCGGCCGGATGCGGTGGTGGGGCCTCTACACCCAGCGTGAGCAGGGCTATGACGGCACCTGGACCGGCGACGAGAACATCGATGTGCTCGAGGCCAAGTACTTCATGCTCCGTGTCCGCTGCGACGGCGGCGCCCTGTCGACGGCCGCACTGCGCACGCTCGGCGAGATCTCGACGGAGTTCGCACGCGACACCGCCGACATCTCCGACCGGGAGAACGTGCAGTACCACTGGATCCAGATCGAGGACATGCCGGAGATCTGGAAGCGGCTGGCCGCGGTCGGCCTGCAGACCACCGAGGCCTGCGGCGACTGCCCCCGTGTGGTGCTGGGTTCGCCGTTGGCCGGCGACTCACTCGACGAGGTCCTCGATGCCACGCCCGCGATCGACGAGATCGTGCGCCGCTACATCGGCAAGCCGGAGTACTCCAACCTGCCGCGTAAGTTCAAGACCGCGATCTCGGGCCTGCAGGACGTCTGCCACGAGGTCAACGACGTCGCGTTCATCGGCGTCAACCATCCCGAGCACGGCCCCGGCCTGGATGTGTGGGTGGGCGGCGGCCTGTCCACGAACCCGATGCTGGGCCAGCGCCTCGGCGCCTGGGTGCCGCTGGACGAGGTGCCCGACGTGTGGGAAGCCGTCGTCTCGGCGTTCCGCGACTACGGCTACCGGCGGCTGCGCTCCAAGGCGCGGCTGAAGTTCCTGATCAAGGACTGGGGCGTCGAAAAGTTCCGTGAAGTTCTCGAACAGGAATACCTGGGTCGGAAGCTGATCGACGGCCCCGCGCCCGAGCCGGTGGTCCACATCGTCGACCACGTCGGCGTGCAGAAACTGAAGAACGGCCTCAACGCGGTCGGCGTCGCACCGATCGCGGGTCGGGTGTCGGGCACCATCCTGTCCAAGGTGGCCGACCTGGCCGATGCGGTCGGGTCCGACCGCATCCGGTTCACGCCGTACCAGAAGCTGATCATCCTGGACGTGCCTGACAACAAGGTCGACGAACTGGTCGCCGGCCTCGATGCGCTGGGCCTGCCGTCGCGACCGTCGCACTGGCGCCGCAACCTGATGGCCTGCACGGGCATCGAGTTCTGCAAGCTGTCGTTCGCCGAGACCCGCAAGCGGTCCCAGGTGCTGGTGCCCGAGCTGGAGAAGCGGCTCGAGGACATCAACGCCCAGCTCGATGTGCCGATCACCATCAACATCAACGGCTGCCCGAACTCGTGCGCGCGCATCCAGGTCGCCGACATCGGGTTCAAGGGCCAGATGGTCGACGACGGCGATGGTCCGGTTGAGGGTTTCCAGGTGCACCTTGGCGGCAGCCTGGGCCTGGACAGCGGTTTCGGCCGCAAATTGCGCCAGCACAAGGTGCTGTCCAGCGAGCTTGGCGACTACATCGACAGGGTTGTTCGGAATTTCGTGAAACAACGTGAGCAGGGTGAGCGTTTCGCTACGTGGGCAGTACGTGCAGACGAGGCGGATTTGCGATGAGCGCTTGCGCGAAGAGCGGAGAGCACCGATGACAGAAGTGATGACCGAGACAGACCTACAAGAGCTGGCCGAGCGCGGCGCGGCTGAACTCGACGGCGCCAGTGCTGACGATCTGCTGCGCTGGACCGACGAGAACTTTGGCGGCAATTACATCGTCGCGTCCAACATGCAGGACGCGGTGCTGGTCGACCTGGCGGCGAAGGTGCGCCCCGGCGTGGACGTGCTGTTCCTCGACACCGGCTATCACTTCGTCGAGACCATCGGCACCCGTGACGCCGTCGAGGCTGTGTATGACATCAACGTCGTCAACGTCACACCCGAGAACACCGTCGCTAAGCAGGACGAGCTGTTCGGCAAGGACTTGTTCGCCCGCGAGCCCAACGAATGCTGCCGGATGCGCAAGGTCGAGCCGCTGAGCAAGGCATTGCGCGGCTATTCCGCGTGGGTCACCGGGATTCGTCGGGTCGAGGCGCCGACCCGCGCCAACGCCCCACTGATCAGCTGGGACAAAGCGTTTGGCTTGGTGAAGATCAACCCGCTGGCCGCGTGGACCGATGAGGACATGCAGGGCTACATCGACGCCAACGACGTGCTGGTCAATCCCCTTGTGTTCGAAGGCTATCCGTCGATCGGCTGCGCGCCATGCACGGCCAAGCCCGTCGAGGGCGCCGATCCGCGCAGCGGTCGCTGGGCGGGCCAGTCGAAGACGGAATGCGGGTTGCACGCGTCGTGACCCTGGTCTTGGCCGCCCATGGCAGCGCCGACCCGCGTTCGGCGGCGGTGACGCGTGCGGTGGCAGGCCGGATCCGGAGGCTGCGGCCCTGGCTCGACGTCCGACCCGCGTTTCTCGAGCAGACCGCGCCGAACCTTCGCGATGTGTTGCGCGGCACGCCCGGCCACGGTGTCGTCGTTCCGTTCCTTCTGGCCGACGCCTACCACGCCCGGACCGACATCCCGGCGATGATCGCGGAGTCCGGGGCTGCCTTCGATCAGGCGGGGGTTCTCGGTGAGGATCCTGCACTGTTGTCGGTATTGAGGCTACGGCTGGCCGAGATCGGAGTGTCCCCGGACGACGAGGGTCTCGGCGTGCTCGTCGTCGCGGTGGGCTCGTCGAGCGAGGCCGCGAATGCGCGGACGTCGACGGTGGCACGCGCATTGCGCGCCGGAACCCGTTGGGCAGGTGCGGAAGTGGCGTTCGCCACCGGCCCACATCCTGGTATCGCCGACGCCGCGGCTCGCTTGCGCACCAACGGTGCCGACCGTCTGGTGATCGCCCCGTGGTTTTTGGCACACGGCCGGATCACGGACCGGGTCGCGAACTTTGCTTCTGCACAAGGCATTTGGATGGCGGAGCCACTTGGCTCACACAACCTGGTCGCCGCGACGGTGCTGGACCGCTTCGACGCCGTCGCCGCCGAGGACCGCGCCGCGGCTTAGTCCCGCGAGCGTGGGCCCACCTTCGCCGATCGCGCCTGACGGCATGTGCAGGTCGAAAACGTGGTATCACATGCGATACCACGTTTCGATTCGACTAGTTGCTCACTCAGCGGTGCAGATGTGACCCGTGTGACTGCCGCGTCAAGCGCCTAACACTCAGGCCGTCGTCAGCGTTTCGTCCTCGTCGGCCTTGTCACTGTGTGGAATCTCGGTGCCGCCAGGAAGGGGAGGCACACGCGTGGCGCGTACGTAGACGGTATCGCCTTCCGTGAGTCCGAGGGCCTCTGCGTCGCCGCGGGTGATCTGCGCGGTGAACGACGTCTGGTCGGTAGCGCTGGTCAGTTCGACACGAACTTCGAAGCCCAGCATGACAATTCGATCGATGGTCGCCCGCAACACACCGGTGGCCTGGACTGAATCGTCGCTTGCCGCGATCGCCATATCGGGATTGCGGCCCACGCGAATGTCGTGCGGCCGCACCAGGCTTCCGTTCAGGGCAGACACCGCACCCAGGAACGACATCACGAACGCGTTGGCCGGCGCGTCGTAGACCTCGGTCGGCGAACCGACCTGCTCGATGCGGCCCTTGTTGAGCACCGCGATCCGGTCGGCGACATCAAGAGCCTCCGACTGGTCGTGTGTAACCAGCACTGTGGTGACATGCACCTCGTCGTGTAGACGGCGCAGCCACGCCCGCAGGTCTTCGCGGACCTTGGCATCCAGCGCACCGAACGGCTCATCGAGCAGCAGCACTTGCGGATCGACCGCAAGCGCGCGGGCCAATGCCATGCGCTGGCGCTGGCCGCCCGACAACTGGTTGGGATAGCGGCCCTGGAAGCCTGCCAGGCCGACCACCTCCAGCAGATTGTCGACCTTCTCCTTGATCTCGGCCTTGGGGCGCTTGCGGATCCGCAGACCGAACCCCACATTGTCGCGAACCGTCAAATGCTTGAACGCGGCATAATGCTGGAATACAAAGCCGATGCCGCGCCGCTGCGGCGGCACGTGCGTGACGTCGACACCGTTGATCGTTACCGTGCCGGTGTCGGGCTGATCCAGCCCGGCAATCGCGCGCAGCAGCGTCGACTTGCCCGAACCGCTGGGTCCAAGCAACGCAGTCAGCGAGCCAGACGGCACGTCGAAGTCGACGTTGTCCAGTGCGGCGAAGTCGCCATAGTGTTTGTTCGCGCCCCGCACGGTGATCGCAGTGGTCATGTCAAGCGTCTCCTAGTTGCTGGTCTTCTCGCGGCGAGCGTCGAGGATCACCTGAGCGATCAGCACGATCACCGCCACGGCCATCAGCAGCGTTGAGATGGCGTAAGCGCCGTAAACGGATTCTGCGGTCCCGCGGTTGTATCTGTCCGCGACCAGCAGCGTGAGTGTTTGCGATGTTCCTGGCAGGTTGGAGGCCACCATGATCACGGCGCCGAACTCACCGAGGGTGCGGGCGACGGTCAACACGATGCCGTAGGTCAGGCCCCACCGGATCGACGGCAAGGTGATCCGCCAGAACGTCTGCCACCAGGTCGAGCCCAGTGTCGCGGCGGCTTCCTCCTGGTCGGTGCCCAGTTCGTGGAGCACCGGTTCGACCTCGCGGATGACAAAGGGCACGGTGACGAAGATGCTGGCCAGCACAATGCCCGGGAAGCCGAAGATGATCTTGAACCCGAGGTTGTTCTCCACGAAACCGAAGAGTCCTGCGCTGCCCCATAACAGAATCAACGCCACGCCGACAACCACCGGCGACACGGCGAACGGCAGGTCGATGACGGCCTGCAGCGCGCCCTTGCCTCGGAACTTGTTGCGCGCCAACACCAATGCGGTCGGTATACCGAAGATCACGTTGAGCGGCACCACGATCGCGACTACCAGCAGCGAAAGCTGCAACGCCGACACCGCCGCCGGGGTGGTGATCGATTGGAAAAACGCGCCGACGCCGGGTTCGAAGGTGCGCCACAAGATCATGCTGACCGGAACAACCAACAACACGACCAAATATGCAAGGGCGACATACCGGGCCAAGTAGCGCACGGCCGGCGAGAGGTTCACTGTGCCAGCTCCTCGCGCTTGGCTGCCCGCGAACCGATGCTGCGCAGGATGAACAGCACGACAAACGAAATCGCCAGCAGCACTATCGAAATAGCCGCCGCACCCGTGCGGTCGTCGTTCTCGATCAGGGTCCGGATCCACTGAGACGACACCTCGGTCTCGCCCGGCACTGCACCGCCGATCAGCACCACCGAGCCGAACTCGCCGATGGCACGCGAAAATGCCAGTCCGGCACCGGAAAGCAACGACGGCAGCAGGGCCGGAAGGATGACGAGGGTGAAGATGGTCCAGTTGTTGGCGCCCAGCGATGCGGCGGCTTCCTCCACCTCCCTGTCCAGCTCCAACAGCACCGGCTGTACCGAACGCACCACGAACGGCAGCGTCACGAACAGCAGTGCGACTCCGATGCCCCACTTGGTGTGCTGAAGGTGGACACCGATCGGACTCGCGGGCCCGTACAGAGCCAGCATCACCAGACTCGCCACGATCGTCGGCAGCGCGAACGGCAGGTCGATGATCGCGTCGACCAGCCGCTTGCCGAAGAACTCGTCACGCGTCAGCACCCAGGCGACGAGCAAGCCGAAGAACAGGTTGATCACCGCCACCGAGAACGAGACCGTCAGCGTCACCCGGAACGACTGGATTGCGGCGTTCGACGTGACCGAAGTCCAGAACGCCTCCCATCCGCCACCCGCGGATTGCCACACGATTGCGGCCAGCGGCAGCAGCACGATGATCGACAGCCAGGTGGTGGCGACCCCCACCCGTAGCGACGTGCTGCCGTAGCGGCTCTTGAAGAAGCCCCGAGACCGCCCACCGCCGTCGCCGGGCGGCGCAGCGGTCTCGGGGTTAAGAGCAGCTGTCATCCAGTGGCCTGTTTGTAGATCTTGGTGATGCTTCCGTTCTCCTTATCGAACAATGCCGGATCCACCGCATTCCAGCCACCGAGGTCGGCGATGGTCCACAGCTTCTCGGGAGTCGGGAAATCGTCGGCGAAATCAACGGCGACCGCCGGATCAACCGGCCGGAAGCCGGCCTCCGCCCAGATTTTCTGGCCCTCGGCGGTGTACAGGAAGTTCTTCAGCGCGTTGGCCTTCTCCAGATTCGCGCTCGATGTGACGACCGCGACCGGGTTCTCGATCTTGAAGGTCTGCGGCGGGTTGATGTGCTCGACCGGCTTGCCTTGCCGCTCGATGTTGATCGCCTCGTTCTCGTAGCTGAGCAGCACGTCACCGGTGCCCTGAAGGAACACGTCGGTGGCCTCCCGACCGGAACCGGGCCGGGTCTTGACGTGTTCGGTCACCAGCTTGTTGACGAAATCAAGTCCGGCCTGCGAATCCTTGCCACCGTTGCTCTTCGCGGCGTACGGCGCCAACAGGTTCCACTTGGCCGAGCCGGAACTCAGCGGGCTCGGGGTGACGACCTCGAGGCCGGGCTGCAGCAGGTCGTCCCAGTCCTTGATGTTCTTCGGATTGCCCTCGCGCACCACGAGCGAAACCACCGAACCAAACGGGATGCCCTTGGTGGCGTCGGCATTCCAGTCCTTGGCCACCTTGTCGGCCTTGACCAGGCGAGCCACGTCGGGCTCGACCGAGAAGTTGACGATGTCGGCGGGTTTCCCATCGACCACCGCGCGTGACTGGTCACCCGACGCCCCGTAGGACGTGGTCACGGCGACACCCTTACCCTCCTCGGTGGCAGCGAAGGCCGGGATGATCTTGCTCCAACCGGGTTCCGGCACGGCATACGCGACCAGCGTCAACGTGGTCTCGGCGTCACCTTGACCATCGCCGCCTGCGACGTCGCTGGACCCACCGCCGCAGGCAGCGAGCATGGAGGCGGTGGCGGCCAGCGCAACCGCGCTACGCCATGACTTTCGGAACTCGAGCATTGTTGACCTTTCCTTGCAGGGGATTACGGAAGAAGCCCGTCACGTCAGCAAGGCGATGGATCAGTACCTGGGCAAAGAGACAGCCGCTACCGACACCAAACCGCGGACGGGTGTGGAGTCAGCGACAACAGTGAACGTCTGCAACAGCGCAATTACCCACAGCAATGAGGGCCAAAATGTGGCCCTCGGTATTGCCGGACACTGCATGCATGGCGCGAAGAATAACAGAATCTGAGAACGCCGCTCACCTCGGCCATCTTCGCTGCTCGCAGTGGCGCCTTGGGGGACCTATCGCGTTAGCAGCCACATCACGATCACCAGCAACGCCAAGATGACCAGCACTAACGTCACCCGAGATCGAGGTAACCCGCTCACAGTTCATCCTCGTCCAGATGGCGAGCCCGGCGCAGCAATCGGATCCCGTTTCCCAACGCGCCGTCGAGCACCACTGCAATCCCGTAGGCAATCACCAGCACCACCGGCATCACCACCGCGGTCTGGGCGACGAAGGGCAGGCCGGAGAGCCACAGCTCGACGCCGTCCCACCAATTGAGGAAGCCGCCCATCAGGCCAGGGTATTCGATGCGCGGTGGACTGCGGGCCGGCCGAGTCCGGCGTTTGCCCGGCGCGCAGCCCGTAACCCCAGGACACGCGGCCACCTGAGTAGACGCAGGCTACGTCGGCAGTCGATGATGTCCGCATGGTCCTGCAACACACCGAGCCTTCCGACGGGGCGCCCGCGAGGGAACCAGAGGCCCCGTTCACAGTGACGGCCCCGGTGCCGTACGCCTCCAGCGGATCGTTGCGGAACCCGTTCCCGCCGATCGCCGACTACGCCTTCTTGTCGGACTGCGAAAACACCTGCCTGATCTCGTCGGCCGGGTCGGTGGAATGGCTGTGCGTCCCGCGCCCGGACTCCCCCAGCGTGTTCGGCGCCATCCTGGACCGCGCTGCCGGTCATTTCCGGCTCGGACCCTACGGCGTGACCGTGCCGGCCGCCCGGCGCTACCTGCCGGGCAGCCTGATCCTGGAGACCACCTGGCAGACCCACACCGGCTGGCTGATCGTGCGCGACACGCTGGTGATGGGACCGTGGCACGACATCGAGACGCGCTCGCGCACACACCGGCGCACCCCGATGGACTGGGACGCCGAGCACATCCTGCTGCGCACCGTGCGCTGTGTGAGCGGCACCGTCGAGTTGGTGATGAGCTGCGAGCCGTCGTTCGACTACCACCGCAACAACGCCACCTGGGAATACTCGGCCCAGGCCTATGGCGAGGCGATCGCACGGGCGAACAAGAACCCGGACTCGCATCCGACGCTGCGGTTGACCACCAATCTGCGCATCGGGCTGGAAGGCCGCGAGGCGCGGGCCCGGACCCGACTGACCGAGGGCGACAACGTGTTCGTCGCGCTGAGTTGGTCGAAGCATCCTGCGCCACAGACCTACGACGAGGCCGCCGACAAGATGTGGAGGACCAGCGAGTCGTGGCGGCAGTGGATCAACATCGGCGACTTCCCGGACCATCCATGGCGTGCGTACCTGCAACGCAGCGCGCTGACATTGAAGGGGTTGACGTACTCCCCGACCGGCGCCCTTCTGGCCGCCCCGACCACGTCGTTGCCGGAAACCCCTCAGGGCGAACGAAATTGGGACTATCGCTATGCATGGGTGCGCGACTCGACGTTCGCGCTGTGGGGCCTGTACACGCTCGGCTTGGACCGCGAGGCCGATGACTTCTTCGCGTTCATCGCCGACGTGTCAGGGGCCAACAACGGTGAACGCCACCCGCTGCAGGTGATGTACGCCGTCGGCGGCGAGCGCAGCCTCGTCGAGGAGGAGTTGCACCACCTGTCCGGCTACGACAACGCCCGCCCCGTGCGGATCGGTAACGGCGCCTACAACCAGATGCAGCACGACATCTGGGGCACCATGCTCGACTCGGTGTACCTGCACGCCAAATCGCGCGAGCAGATCTCCGACACGCTCTGGCCGGTGCTCAAGCAACAGGTCGAGGAGGCCATCAAGCACTGGCGCGAACCCGACCGCGGCATCTGGGAGGTGCGCGGCGAGCCGCAGCACTTCACCTCCTCGAAGATCATGTGCTGGGTGGCGCTGGACCGCGGCTCCAAACTGGCCGAGCTGCAGGGCGAGAAGTCTTATGCGCAGCAGTGGCGGGCCATCGCCGAGGAGATCAAGGCCGACATCCTCGCCAACGGGGTGGACTCGCGCGGGGTGCTGACGCAGCGCTACAACGACGACGCACTAGACGCCTCGCTGCTGCTGGCGGTGTTGACGCGGTTCCTGCCGCCTGACGATCCCCGGATCCGGGCCACCGTGCTGGCCATCGCCGACGAGCTGACCGAAGACGGGTTGGTGCTGCGCTACCGCGTCGAGGAGACCGACGACGGCCTGTCCGGCGAGGAAGGCACCTTCACGATCTGCTCGTTCTGGCTGGTGTCGGCGCTGGTCGAGATCGGCGAGATCCACCGGGCCAAGCATCTGTGCGAGCGACTGCTGTCCTTTGCCAGCCCGCTGCATCTTTACGCCGAGGAGATCGAGCCACGCACCGGCCGCCACCTCGGCAACTTCCCGCAGGCGTTCACCCACCTGGCGCTGATCAACGCCGTCGTGCACGTGATCCGCGCCGAGGAGGAAGCCGACAGCTCCGGGGTGTTCGTACCCGCCAACGCGCCGATGTAGCTAGGCGACAGCGGAGCGTCCCGCCAGGTACACGGCGAAGTCCACCATTAGCGGCGTCGGCATGGCCAGCGCAACCGGCGTCAGCCGACTGTTCGAGTCGTCGTGAGCCAGACCCGTAATCACCCGTCCGCCAAAACCATTCGATATCGCAGGCACAGTCGCGCCGAAAGCGCGCCATCCCTACCCCAGGTGCGGACGTGCCAATGCACGGTCACAGGCAGGCAGGCGGGCGGGCCTCGGCAGGGCTAGAACGGTCATGCGGGTTGTTGTGCCCTGTCATCTGATCGTTGCCTTCGCGGGCGGGAGACTCGTTGAATCACCCTGCGCCAATCTCTAGGCGCCTTCCGTCATCACGGCAATGATGGTGCCCATGAGCTACAGCAGAACTCGGGCGGAGGACACCTCGCGCCGGGTGATCGACGTCGCAATCGGCATCCTGATCGCGTTGCGCGGCTGCTCACAGCGGGAGGCGTTCGCTGAACTCGTCCGGGAAGTAAACCAGACCGGAATCGGTATCGGCAGTCTGGCCACCGGCCTGGTGGCGCTGGCCAGTGGCGCATCGTCAGCGGGTCACTCCGAAGCCTTCGCGGCGTGGGGTGAACTCATCGGGCGCAGTCGGCTGGTGCCCGCTGCCGCATCGCATTAGAGCGACGCCGGTCCCTGCCACCCAAGGCGGCAGTACGTCTCGTTATCCGGCTGTACCACCGCTCGTTTCGGATCATCAATCGAGCCACTCGGGAGGTCCGCCCCGGGCGTTCGGCTCGGCTCGAACGCGGAAGCCTGGCCCCGAACTAGTTCCCTTGCCCTCCGCGTCCCAATGCTTTGAGGCTGGGCACCGGATCCTTGCCATTGATGAACCAGTCGCCGAGTATCCGCGCCTTGTAGACGCGCGGATTGTGGGATGCCAACGTGCGGGCGTTGCGCCAATGACGGTCCAGCCCGAGGTCTTCCGACACACCCGACGCGCCCAATGCGTCGAAGATCGTGGTCGTCGCCCGCAACGCGGCAGCGATGATCACCAACTGAGCCTGCGTGACAGCGACCTCGGCATCGGTTAGCCGCTGCCTGGCGTCGTCGCCGCCGGCAAGGCGGCCGGCCACAATCCGGTCCAGGGTTCGGCTGCTCTGCGTCAGCGCCGCCTCCGCGGCGAACGCGTCGGCAGACACCTCGCCGATCACAGCCAGCAGCTGACCGTCGTCGGATGGCACGTCGGCCAGTCCTTGCGGATAGTTACGTTTGCGTCCCGTCAGCGCCGTCGAACCGTCGCGCAGCACCGCGCGGGTGATTCCCGTAAGCACCGAGAGCATCGCGATTTGATAGAAGTGCGACTGGTAGCTGAACCGTTCGGCGGCCGGAAACACATCGCCATTCTCCGCGCGGACACGGTCATACCGAGCGGTACCGCTGGCGGTCGTGCGCTGACCGAATCCCCGCCAATCGTCCACGAGCGTGACACCCGGGTCATCGGCACGCACCAACGCCGTCAGCAGCTCACCGTCGTCACTGCGTCCGAGCACGTCCAGCCAATCGGCGTAGAGACTGCCCGTCGCATAGTATTTCGCGCCGGTGACCAGAAAATGATCGTCCTCCGCGGTGACCGTCGTCGCGAGATTGGCGAGCGTGAGATTGTTCGCCTCGGTCCAGCCGCCGCCGACGAACGCTCCGCCGAGAAACCGTTTGATCCAGGTGTCGTTGGTCTCGGAAACGGGTGCATTGAGCCGGTCCTCGACGAATGCCAGGTGATTGCGCCAGATGTGCGAGACGTTGGCGTCCGCCTCGCCGAGATCGGCCAGCAGCAGGAACGTCTGCTCTAGGGAGGCCCCAAAACCGCCCCGGTCGGTAGGGATTCGCAGGGTGCCGAAGCCAGCGTCTTGGAGCCAGCGGACCTGCTCGTGCGGAAAGGTCCGATACCGTTCTCGATCGACCAAGCCCTCCGCGATTTTGTCGAAAGTCGGCGTGAATATCGACTTCAGATCATCGATGTCGGCTGTTGGATGGCTGAGATATGACGTGAGAACACTCATTTCGCGGCTTCCTTCGAGTCGATGCGGTAGGCGAACTGATCCTCGGCCGCGACGTAACCGAGCCGGCGGTACAGCAGGTGCGCATTGCTGCGGTTGTTGATGTCGGTGCCGAGTGACGCGACGGTCAACCCGCGCCGCAGCGCGGTCAGCCAGATCTTCTTCAGCAGGAATTCACCGATCCCGTGCTTGCGCTGGTCGTGTCGCACGCCGATGTAGTCGGTGTGGACGCTGCGCTCCTCCGATGCACCGGTGCCGGCGGTGTAGGTCGAGCCGAGCACATATCCGACCACCTCGTCGCTGTCGGTAACAGCAGCGATACTGAAATCGGGTGCGAACAACCGGCTCTCGATGTGAGAGCGCCACAATTCAGGCGTCTTCGACATGTTGCCGAAGTGCTCGAGGAAGGTGTCGTATTGCAGTTGTCGCACCTGCTCGCCCAGTCCCCTGCTCAGGATTTCGGGCCACGACAACACGGTCAGCCCATCGATCGCGGCGGCGTCGAGCGCGACCGGGTCCTCGTGATTGAGCGGCTTACGGGCCCGGATGAACTGCCCCTCCAGGCGTGCGCCGCGCCGGATCAACGCATCGATTGCCGACTGCTGATCAGCTCCGATGAAGACGCGGAAGAATGCTCCGGGAACAGTGTCGGCTTCCCGATGAAAGCGGGTGACGGTGACACCGACGATATCGTCGGCCACATTCGGTGGCGTGTCGTGGTCGAACACGAAGTTGCCCTGTATCTCCGGTTGCGGACCATGGGGACGGTGCAATACGGCGTAACCGCGGACCCGCCCGGACTCATCGCGGATCACGGTCGCCCCTTCGGGATAGGCGCCGTCCAGCTGCTCGGCGACATCACGTGAGTCGGCGGCGAACTTGCGTCCGCCAAGTCCGCCGGTGGTGGCCAGGAAGTCGGCGATCAAAGGGTAATCGTGTGCAGTCGCCGGAGTCGCAGACCAATTGTCGACGACCCGATTCTCCGTCAGTGTCATGAAATCCTCCGTGCTGTTGCCATGTCACGAGTAGAAGCCCGGCGCAGGCGCGGCGCCGTTGAGCGCGTAGTCGCCGATCTGCACCTGCTTGTAGTGAAGCGGATCATGCAGGCTGAGAGTTCTGGCGTTGCGCCAGAAGCGATCCAATCCATAGCGGGCAGCGGTAGATCTGGCTCCGGTGACCTCGAACAGCCTGTTGGAGACAGTCAGGGCGACCTCGCTGGCATGTAGCCGTGCGGCGTTGGCGAATGTCACCGCTTCGGCGCGCTCCGCCCACGACAGCTCGGATCCCTTCTGCCGTGCCGCGGTAACGAGAGCCACCGCGCGCTCGGTGAGCGCCACCGCAGACTGCACCTGCACCCACAGCTGTCCATAACGTTCGAGGAGCAATGGATCGTCGACGGCACGCTGGTGCGCAGCCTCCACCCACGGGCGTGACCTGCCACGGGTGTATTCGGATGCTTCGTCGAAAGCGCCGACGGCGATGCCGGTGAAGATCGACGCAAAACCTGAGTACATGTACAGCACGTCGAGATGGTCAGCGGGCGTGGATTCCACCTCCCCGTACCCATACCCGATGACATCGGTCGTCGATATCGGCACGTCGGTCAATGTGGTGCTGCCACTGACGGATAGGCGCTGTCCGACGTTGTCCCAGTCATCGCCGAAAGACACGCCCTGCGCATTGCCGTCGATGTGCACGGTGGCGATCTGGCCGGACACATCGGCTCCCGCCAGCGTGGTGTTGACATCGAACACCACCCACGCCAGCAGAACGTCCGCGACGGCGGCGCCACTGGTGAACGGTTTTGTGCCGTTCAGCCTGAAGCCGTCCGCGGTTTGTGTCGCAAGGATCAAGGGTTCATACGCGGCCTGAGCGACGGTCCCGTGGAACAATTGCCGGTCAGCAATGCGTTGTGCTCGGCCTGGTCCGACGTAACCGTTCTCGCCGCGAGTGCCGGCAATGCTCCCGAAGTAGTGGTACAGCAGCACATGCGCAATCGACGAGTCGGCCTCAGCGATCAACCGGATGACCGCGGCCACCTGACTCCACGACGCGCCGCCACCGCCGAACGCGCTGGGCACGAAGATGCCGAGAAGGTCAGCTTCCTTCAGCCATCCGATCTCGGTGAGCGGGCTTGCGGCGGCACGATCGCGCTCGGCAGCGGTCGCTCTTAGTCGTGCCCTGACGGTGCGTGCGTTCTCCAGCCACGAGGAGGCGACATCCGATGCCGTCTCCCCGGCGATTGCTGCAGTGCTCATGGAGCAACGGGTTCCTTCGCCCGCTTAGGGTCGTCGTCGTCTGCGCGTGACTCCGTCTGCTGCCCAATCGCGTCGAGAATTCCCTCGTCGACCAACCGCTGTTGCTCCGCATCGGAGAGGGTCTGAATGGTGCCGACGCGCTTGGCCACCTCCGGCTTGGTGCGCTTGAGGTACCAGTACCAGGCCAGGCCGGCCAGCAAGATGGCCCCGAAGATCAGCGGCAGGATGTTGAACGGGAACTCCGGCACCGGGTAGAAGTTGGCAAAGATCACGTAGGCCAAAACCAATGCGGCGGCCGAGGATACGGCCAGACGCAGCGGCGTCAACGCCTTGATCTTGTACAGCCAGATCGGCGTCGCGATCACGACGAGCAGGTAGCTGGTCAGAAATCCCCAGTTGGCGACATACCCGCCGTAAACCTCGAAGACCACTCGGCCGGCCGAACTGAGCGTTGCCACCACCGAGAACACAAATGCCAGCACCCCGATGAACGCGATACCGACCCAGGGGGTCTTGTACTTGTCGTGCACCTTCGTCAGCGCCTGGGGCAATGCGCCCTCGTGGGCGAACGTGAACAGCGACCGGGCCGCCGCAGCGGTCACCGCGGTGACGAAGACGATGAACGCCACTGCGACCGCCGCGCTGACAACGTAGTTGACCCACGCCACGCCGGTGCTGTCGGCGAGCTGCGGCAGTATCGCCTTGTCGCCGTCGATGCTGCCGAAGAACAAGATCTGCGGGTAAGTCGCGACGACATAGAGCACGCCGAGCAGCAGAACGACCCGCAGCAGCGACCGCGCGATGTTTCGGTGAGCATCCTTGGCCTCGGCGCCCAGTGAGGCGACGCTTTCGAATCCCGCGTACGAGCCAACGGCGGATACCGCGGCAATGAATGTCGCGCTGGTGCCGAGGTGCGTGAGACTCCACTGCTCGGCGTCCACCCGGAATCCGTAGCCGATGTAGGCGGCGACAATGATCACCAGGATGGCCGCGATCGCGATGATTTCAAAGACCAGTTCGTATTTCGCCGCGAGTGACACTCCCCGGATTGGCAGATAGGTGGCCACGGCAACGATTACCACCACGAGCAACAGCCGGAACCACGTCGCTTGTGAACCCAACCCGATCGACTCCAGGAACGCGTCCAGGTAGACCACACCGCCGAGTGTTCCCGTGGTGGCGAACCCGATGTAGCCCACCAGAAGGCTGAACCCGGCGGCGTAGGCGAAGCCTGGACCTAGGCCGTTGCCCGTGTAGGTTCCCAGCGATCCTGACGACACAGTCCGCCTGGCCTGGAAGCTGATCGTCGCCGCGATGAGGACGGTAATCGCCAAGCCGACGAGCACCGCCCAAGCCGCGCCCTTTCCGGCCGCGACGAACAACGAGAACGGGACAGTGGCCACTGCAACGCTTGGTGCGGCCGCGGCCAGCCCCTGGGCGAAGACACCCCAGAAGCCCAGTGCTTCTCGCTGCAGGCCCGTTGATTCCGCAGCGGTCAGTGTTCGGCCGCCGACCTCGACAGCTGCGGTATGAGTGGGAGTGGACACGGTGTTCCGCCTTTCTGACCGGCCGCCTCGGGCCGTGGTGCCCTGCCCTGCGCGCCCTAAAGTATTTGGCGCACAGTTGGTTAACGTGTTCTTGATCTGGTCTTCACGATGCCGGAAAGCGGTTGGCGGCGTCAGCCATCAAATCGACAGGATTCTTTTCCGGCGCAACTGCACACCGGGGTGGTCGCCGGGCAGCAATGCGTCCGCGCCGCCGAACAGCCGCTGCCGCAGCGTCGTCGGACCATCTTGCGGCCGCACGCGACCCCGGCGCCGCAATTCTGGAATCAGATACTCGGCGACGTCGACGAAGGTGCCCGGCGTGATGTGGTACGCGATGTTGAAGCCGTCCACCCCGGCGCGATCCGCATAAGCTTCGAGGTCGTCGGCCACCGTGTGCGCGGAGCCGACGAACAACTGACCGCCGAAACCGCCCAGCCCGCCCACGTAATCACGCAGGGTGACGCGGTGCCGCTCGTCGGGGTCCTCGACGGCCGCCAGGATCGAGCGGCTGGCATCGGTGTCGAACTGCTCGATTGGCCGGTCCACCCCGTAATGGGACCAGTCGACCCCGCTGAGTGCCGACAGCAGCACAAGTCCGCCCTCGAGATCGTGATATCGCGACAACTCCTCGGCCTTGGCCCGCGCCGCCGAATCCGTGCTGTCGGTAACGATCTCGATGGAAGTGATGAACTTGATCGCATCCGGGCGGCGGCCGTATGCGGCGGCGCGGCGTCGGATGTCGTCGATGTTCCTGCGGAGGACGTCGGGACGCGGATCGCTGGCGAACACCAATTCGGCGTTGCGGGCGGCGAACTCGCGCCCTGCAACCGATGTGCCCGCCTGGAAAAGCACCGGTGTGCGCTGCGGCGACGGCTCCACCAAGTGGGCACCCGGGACGCTGAAGTACTTCCCCTCGTGACCGATGGCATGCACCTTGTCAGCATCGGTATAGACGCCGCGTACGCGGTCGCGAACCACGGCATCCGATTCCCAGGAGCCCTCCCAGAGCTTGTAGGCGACTTCCACGAATTCCTGGGCGATGGCGTACCGCTCGTCATGTGGAATCTGGCGGTCGCGCCCGATGATGTTGCGCGCCGCGCTGTCCAGTAGCGAGGTGACGATATTCCACCCGATCCGGCCGCCGGTCAGGTGATCGAGGGTACTGAACTTACGCGCCAACAGGTACGGGGCTTCGTAAGTAGTGGACACGGTGATACCGAAGCCGAGGTTTTGGGTGGCAGCGGCCATCGCGGAGACGGCAAGCAACGGGTCGGTCACCGGCGTCTGCACGGCTCGAGTCAACGCCGCCGACGCGTCACTGCCGAAGACATCGAGCTGGCCCACCGCATCGGCAACGAACAACACGTCGAAACCGCCGCGGTCCAACAGTTTTGCCAGGTCAACCCAATAGCGGATATCGGTGTAATTCGAGGTCTGGTCGTCAGGGTGGCGCCACAACCCAAAGTTGCCATGCGAGACCGTCGACATCGTGAACGCCGACAGCACAAAGGGGTTCGGGCTCATGCAGGGATGCTGTTCCGGTTTACGGGCACGGCGAGTCCGAGGTGGTCACGCAATGTGGTGCCGGTGTACTCATGTCGGAACAGGGCCCTCTTTCGCAGCAACGGCACCACCTGCTCGACGAAGTCGTCGAACTGGCCCGGCAGCCCGGGACCTTGCAGCACGAAACCGTCGGCGGCCCGGGACTGGAACCACGTCTCGATTTCGTCGGCGATCTGCTCCGGAGTGCCGACAATGCTTGCACCCCAACCATTCACGGTGCGGTAGAGGAACTCGCGCACGGTCGGATTGCCGTCGCTGGCCAGCGCCCGGTAGCCAGCCAGTGCGGTCTGATGGGTTTCGGTGCTCTCCGGGAATGCGGAATCGGGAACCGGCCCGTCGAGATCGGCATCGGTCACGTCGACGTCCACTTCCAACAGCCAACCGGCCTGGTATTCGGGGCTGAAGTATTCGTAGGCGGTCCGCTCGACGCGGTGTGCCTCGTCCTCTGTCGAGCCGACGATGAATCGCAACGAGGGCGTGATCAGCGGCGCGACAGGGCGGCCCTGTCGCAGCGCCGCGTCGTGGATCTGCCGGTAGAACTGTTGGGCCCGGTCCAGATTGCCCTGCCCCGTGAAGATGACTTCGGCGTGGCGTGCCGCGAATTCCCGTCCGGTCGGTGACGATCCGGCCTGGAAGATCACCGGCTGACCCTGCACAGAGCGTGCCGCGCCGATCGGCCCCTTCACATCGAAGTACCGGCCCTGGTGACTGGGCACGTGAATCTTGGTGACGTCGTGAAAAATCCCAGCACCGCGATCTTCGATGATGGCGCCGTCGCCCCACGAGTCCCACAGTTTCTTCACGACATCGATCGCCTCGTCCGCGACACGGTACCGCTCGTCATGATCAACGACGCCACTGCCGCTGAAGTTCTCCGCCGCGGCTTGCGCAAAACTGGTGACCAAATTCCATCCGGCGCGCCCGCCGCTGAGGTGATCAAGTGAAAGCAGTTGGCGGGCAAGATGATACGGGTGCTGCAAGGTCGCCGACCCTGTGACGACCAGTCCAATGCGTTCCGTCACCGAGGACAGCGCTGCGGTCGTGGTGAGGGGCTCGAAGTCCTCGGTGGTCTTGTAGGCCCACGTCGCCGGTGGGCCGTAGTTCAGGCCGTCGGCGAAGAACACCGCATCCAACGCCCCCGCCTCGGCGGTTTGGACATGGCTGACAAGCCTGCGGTGCACGCCTGCCGTGCTGTTGTCGATGTCGGGGTGCCGCCACGGCCCCGCCGACCTGGTGTTGCCAAAGGTCAGCAGATGAACTTCACGCGTCACGGCATGGAAGCTACTGTCCCGCCGTTCATTCCGCGTGGGTTAAATCCGCCGAGAGCGCAACTTCGACATCGGCGCGCGGCGCGGGCGCCCTGGCGGCCTTGCGCGCCGAGGACGTCCGCTCGGCATAGGAGCGGCCTTCCTCTGCGTCGCCTGTGACGTGGCCGACGATGTCTGCGCGATACCCGGCCCAGGAGCGCTCACCATCGTCTGACCGTCAAAGGGCCAGCACCTCCACCGTGCGGGCATGGGTGGCAGCGTCCCCGAACGGAAAAGCACTGAACTCGGTGGCGCCGCTGTCGGCAAACCGACGCACCTCGGCGGCGCCTACTTCTCTGCAGCGTTCGCGACGATGTCGTTGGCGATGGTCGCCGCCTCGTCAGAAACCGAGTAACCGCACGCCCAGGCTTCGACGGTCATATTGGACACCACCGACAAGGCGTGTTGACATCCCCAGCCGTCGGCATCTTCCTGCGTTGAGAACTGGGTGATCATCGTGTCCTCAGAGGTGACGTCTTCGATCTGCCACAAGTAGCTGGCGTCGGCGTCGTCCACCGAGACCGCGCTGCCTGCACAGTCCTCCCACGAGGATTGGGAACTGTCGAAGAACCCCTGCGCCTCCTCGGCCGACGGGTACAGCACCGCCGTCTGCTCGACCCAGTGCTCGTTGTCCTCGTCGGGTTCACTGGCGACCTGGTCACGCACCGCGGTCCAATCGGAGGATTCGTACACCAGCTCCTCGGCGCCGTACATCGCGCCGAGGCATTCGGGATCCGACACATCCGCGGAGTGGTCGGCCATCTCCTCGAGTTCGACGGTGATCCTCATCCTCGAAGAGCCCATGATTCCGTTGAGCTCGCCGATGGACAGCAGCACGTCGTCGAGTTTCGACTCGTCGAGCGGCGGCACATCCGCGGGGTCAGCGCCTTGCGCACGCACAGCGGTGCCTGAAACGTTGCTCACACATCCAGATAACAGGACGACGGATGCCAGCGCACCGCCGAGGGCACACGCCCGCAAAGCTCTAGCCGCGAAGATCACCCAGCCATTGTGGCGGAACGATCGCGAAAGCGTCGGATCGCAACGCAATTACCTTGTCGCGGCCACGCCGAGGTCGCTGAGCAGTTGGCGGACCCGTCCTTCGATCTCGTCACGGATCGGCCGCACGGCATCGACCTGTTGTCCGGCGGGGTCGGGCAATATCCATTCCTCGTAGCGGTGGCCGGGAAAGATCGGGCAGGCGTCGCCGCAACCCATGGTGACGATCACGTCGGAGGCCTGGACGATCTCGTCGGTCCACGGTTTCGGGAACTCGCCGGTGATGTCGATGCCGACCTCGGCCATCGCCTCCACTGCCGCGGGGTTGATCTTGTCGCCGGGTTCGGAGCCTCCCGACCACGCGACGGCCTGATCTCCTGCCAGGTGATTGAAGAAGCCGAGTGCCATCTGCGAGCGGCCTGCGTTGTGGGTGCAGAGGAACAACACGGTGGGCTTGCTGTCGGTCATTTTGCCTTCCACTCTGGCCAGCGCGTAAAGACGCTGGCGGGCGAATCGTTCTGCCAGCAGGGGCAGGAAGTTGGGAACGGTTGCGTGCCCGGCGAATTGGTCGTACGACGAATGCAGGAACCGCTCGATGGTTTCGACGCCGAAAGCGTCTGTGAACTCGATCTGCAGGCGAGTCGCGGCGGTCTTGAGCGCATGGCGTTGGTCGATCGATAGGTCACGCCGAGCGTGGGTGGTCAGAGAAGCAGGGTTGTCTGTCATGACGAACTCCGTTGTGTGGTGGCGTTATTCCAATCGTGCGGGATGACGGCTTGGTCGGCGCTGTCGGCGGCGTCCGGGTAGAGAGCGACAACAAGCGCCAATCCGATTAGCGCACCGAGGATTTGGGCAGCGATGAAGCCCGGCGCCGACGAGGGGGCGATTCCGGCGAAGGTGTCGGAGAACATCCGGCCGATGGTGACGGCCGGATTGGCGAACGACGTGGAACTGGTGAACCAGTAGGCCGCACCGATGTAGGCGCCGACCGCCGCGGCCGACAGGGCGGCGCGGCCGGTGCGCGCCAACGTGAAAATGAGCGCGATGAGCCCGGCCGTGGCCACCACCTCGCCGACGAGGTGCCCGGTGGTGATGCGTTCCTTGGTGGCCAGTTCGAAGACCCTGCGGTCAAACATCAGATTTGCCAATAGCGCGCCGGCGATCCCGCCCACGGTCTGCACCATGATGTAGGCGACGGCGTGACGGGCGACGATCCCGGTACGGGCTCGTCGGCCCAGCAGCCAGTCAGCAGCGGTGACAACCGGGTTGAAGTGTGCCCCGGAAACCGGCCCGAACAGCAGGATCAGCACGGCCA
>DATFCF010000314.1:0-5783 GCA_035253445.1 Mycobacterium sp. | reverse complement strand
TCAGGCGCCACCGCCGCCGGCGGAGACCATCAAGGCACCGGTTCCGGTGGTGCAGGAAGCCCCGCAGGCGCCGCCGCGGACCGTGTACGTCGAGCAGCCCGCCCCGCAGGCGCCACCGCCGGCCCCGGCACCAGCTGCGCCGCCTCCACCTCCCGCGGCTCCTGCACCGGCCCCGGTCTACACGCCGCCGGTGGTCTTGCCGCCGCCAGTGGTCATGTATCCGCGGCCGCAGAATCCGTGGAATCCCTGGAATCCGCCGTGGTCACCGCCGACGCCGACGTGGACACCACCGAAGCCGACGTGGACACCGCCCAAGCCGACGTGGACACCGCCGCCATGGCCGACTCCGTGGCCGCAGGAACCTCAAGAACCCGAGGAACCGCAATTCCCGCAGCAACCGCAATGGCCGCAGTGGCCGGGCGGCGGATCAGGTTCGGGCTCGGGTGGTTCGGGCTCCGGTGGTTCAGGTTCGGGCGGCTCTGGTAGCTACGCACCGGGCGGCTCAGGTGGCTACGGGCCGGGTGGTTCGGGCGGCTCCGACTCCGGAGGCTCTGGCGGACGCGGTGGATCGGGCAGCGGAGGCTCGGGAGGCAACTGCTTCCTCATCTTCTGCGGCTAGCAGCAGCGCGAGCGAAATTTCCCGATCTTTCCCGTGTTAGACTGCTTTTGGGTGTTTTTCGTACATCCATTCGAATGAAAGAAGTTAACAGTATGGCACAGGGAACTGTGAAGTGGTTCAACAGCGATAAGGGCTTTGGCTTTATTGCTCCCGACGGCGGCGCGGAGGATGTGTTCGTTCACTACTCCGAGATCGGCGGGAGCGGTTACAAATCGCTCGAAGAGAACCAGCGAGTTCAGTTCGAGGTCGAACAGGGCGCCAAAGGCCCTCAGGCAGTCGGAGTGACGGCCGTCTAAACCCCGGTCTTCTGCGCCCGGCGCTGCATATCAGTCCGCCCGGCGCGCACAATGCCCCATTCATCGTTGCCAATGCGCAACGAGATGGGGCATTCGTGATTTCCAGGGGCATTTCAGATTTCGGCACCCGTCCGTCACCTGCCGTTGGCTTGCCGCTTGGTGTCGCGTAGCGGTTAGCTCATCGCGGCTGCATATAGAGGCAGTATGCGATGCACCGTTTTCGGTACGGGTTACCTCGGCGCCACCCACGCGGCGGGAATGGCCGAGCTCGGGCACGACGTGATAGGTGTTGACATCGATCCGGGCAAGGTCGCCAAGCTGGCCGCCGGCGATATCCCGTTCTACGAGCCCGGTCTGCGAAAGATGTTGAGCGACAATCTCGCTGCCGGGCGTCTGCGCTTCACCACCGACTACGACGTCGCAGCGGAATTCGCCGACGTGCACTTCCTCGGTGTCGGAACACCGCAGAAGAAGGGGGAATACGGCGCTGATCTGCGCCACGTGCACGCGGTGATCGACACCCTGGTGCCGCGCCTGCGGCGCCCCGCCGTGATCGTCGGCAAGTCCACGGTGCCGGTGGGTACCGCCGCCGAACTGGCCAACCGCGCCCGCGAACTGGCGCCGGACGGTATCGACGTCGAAGTGGCCTGGAATCCCGAGTTTCTGCGTGAAGGCTTCGCGGTTCACGACACACTGCACCCCGATCGCATAGTGCTTGGTGTGCAACGGGATTCGGTCCGCGCCGAGGCAGCGATCCGTCAACTCTATGCACCGCTGCTTGACGATGCGGTGCCGTTCCTGCTGACCGACCTGCAGACCGCCGAACTGGTCAAGGTGTCCGCGAACGCCTTTCTGGCGACGAAAATCTCCTTCATCAATGCGATCTCCGAAGTGTGCGAGGCCGTCGACGCCGATGTCACACTGCTGGCCGACGCGCTGGGATACGACCCGCGGATCGGGCGTCGCTTCCTCAACGCCGGCCTTGGATTCGGCGGTGGCTGCCTACCCAAGGACATTCGCGCCTTCATGGCCCGGGCCGGCGAACTCGGCGCCAACCATGCCCTGACGTTTCTGCGGGAAGTGGACAGCATCAACATGCGGCGCCGCACCCGGATGGTGGAGCTGGCCACCACGGCGTGTGGCGGCTCGCTGCTCGGCGCCAACGTCGCGGTACTCGGCGCGGCATTCAAACCCGAGTCCGACGACGTGCGCGACTCCCCGGCACTCAACGTCGCAGGCATGCTGCAGCTCAACGGCGCCACCGTCAACGTCTACGACCCCAAGGCGATGGAGAACTCGCAGCGCCTGTTCCCAACGCTGAACTACTCCACGTCGGTAGTGGAGGCGTGTGAGCGCGCCGACGCCGTGCTGGTGCTCACCGAGTGGCGCGAATTCGTCGAACTGGACCCCGATGAGCTCGCGGCCACCGTGCGCGCCAAAGTTGTTGTCGACGGCCGCAATTGCCTTGACGTCGAGCGCTGGGCCGACGCCGGATGGCGCGTTCACAGCCTGGGGCGCGCGCCGCGGTAGGTGGTGTTGGCGCACCCACCACAACTGCACAGTGCCGCCACGGCCCGATGCTATCCAAACCAACCTGCCACTGTTTGACACTTGTCGAACAATGCCGACGGTCGTAAGCTCGCCGACATGAGGCAGCGCATCCGCTGGCTGGCCATGCACGGTGTGGTCCGTGCATTTGCCAAGAGGATCGCCCGTCGCGGAGATCCTCAGGGACGGCTGATCGCGGACCCGACGGTGAGGCAGAACCCGGTGGCGTTCACCGAGGAGCTGCGCGCCCAAGGCCCCATGGTCAAGGGCCGGGTCGTCTGGCTCACCGTCGATCACAAGATCTGCAACGACCTGCTGCGGTCCGAAGACTTCCACGTGCTGTCGATGGGGTCGAGCCTGCCCAGACCGCTGCAATGGGTGATGCGGCATACCGAAACCGGTCTGTTGCATCCGCTGGAACCGCCGTCGATGCTGTCGGTCGAGCCCCCTGACCACACCCGCTACCGCAAGCTGGTGTCTTCGGTGTTCACCCCGAGAGCTGTTGCCGCGCTGCGGGATCGGGTGCAGCACACCGCCAATATGCTGCTCGACGATCTCGGCGATGATGCCGGCACCGTCGATATGGTGGAGCGCTATTGCTCAGCGCTTCCCGTCACGGTGATCGGTGACATTCTCGGCGTGCCGGACGACGCGCGGTCGCGCATCCTGGAGTTCGGTGAACTCGCCGCGCCGAGCCTGGACATCGGTCTGACATGGAAGCAGTACCGCCAGGTGTATCGCGGCATCGAGGGATTCAACAAGTGGCTTTCGAATCACCTGCACGAACTGCGCCGCAACCCCGGTGACGACTTGATGAGCCAGATCATCCAGGCAAGTGACGACGGGGCGCGGCTCAGCCACGAAGAGCTGCTGGCCACCGCAGGCCTTGTGCTGGCGGCCGGCTTCGAGACCACGGTCAACTTGCTGGGCAACGGGATTCGGATGCTGCTGGACACACCCGAACACCTCGAGACCCTGGCGGTCCGCCCGGAACTGTGGCCGAACACCGTCGAAGAGATTCTGCGGCTGGATTCACCGGTGCAACTCAGCGCGCGCACCGCGACCAAGGACACCGACATCGCGGGCACCATGGTCCGGGCCGGCGACGGCGTCATCGTGTACCTGGCAGGGGCCAACCGCGATCCGAAGGTCTTCGACGACCCGCACCGGTTCGACATCGAACGAGAGAACGCGGGCAAGCATCTGTCGTTCTCCGGCGGCAGGCACTTCTGCCTTGGCGCGGGACTGGCGCGCGCCGAGGGCGAAGTCGGCTTGCGGACGTTCTTCGAGCGCTACCCCGACGCACGGCTGGCGGGGGACGGCAGCCGGCGCGACACCCGTGTGCTGCGCGGCTGGTCCTCACTCCCGATATCACTTGGCAAGGCGCGCACCGCTGTAGGTTCGTGACGTGGACTTCAGAGCGACGCTGCTCGACCAGACCAAGGCCTTCGGGGACCTGATCCGGAGCGCCGACCCGTCAACCCCGGTGCCGACATGTCCCGGCTGGACACTCAAGCAATTGTTCCGCCACGTCGGCCGCGGAAACCGGTGGGCCGCACAGATCATCGCCGACCGGCGGACAGATGCGCTCGACCCCCGCGACGTGCGAGACGGCAAGCCACCGGATGATCCCGACGCCGCGATCAACTGGCTGAACGACGGCGCCCAGTCGATCATCGATGCCGTCGACCGGGTCGGTTCGGATGCCAAGGTCTGGACCTTCACCGGCCCGCGCCCGGCAGGCTGGTGGATCCGCAGGCGCTTGCACGAAGTCACCGTGCATGGCGCCGATGCGGCGCTGGCGTTGGGAGTGGACTACGACCCGCCGCCCGAACTGGCCGCCGACGGGATCAGCGAGTGGGTCGAGCTGATGACGGTACAGGCCAAGCGCGCCGCGCCACCGATAGAGAGAGGCAAGACCCTGCACCTGCATGCCACGGACGGTGCGCTCGGCCCGACCGGCGAATGGACGATCGTCAACGACGAGGACGGCGTCAGCTGGTCCCACGATCACGGCAAAGGCGATGTCGCGTTGCGCGGGCCCGCGAAGGATCTGTTGCTCGCGATTGTGCGCAGGCGCACCGCCGCCGACACCGGTGTCGAGATGTTCGGCGACGCCTCGGTGTGGGACCAGTGGCTCGAACGCACGCCGTTCTGAGTGGCGTAACTTCTCGAACATGACCACTTCGGAGATCGCGACCGTCCTCGCCTGGCATGACGCCCTCAACGAGCAGGACTTCGACACGCTGGTGGCGCTATCCAGCGACGACATCGAAGTCGGCGACGCAAAAGGCGCCGCGCAGGGGCATGCGGCGCTGCTCGAGTGGGCCCGGTCGGCGCGCGTCAACGCCGAGCCGGGCCGGATTTATGTGCACGACGGGGTCGTCGTGGTCGAGCAACAGCTCACGTCGACAACCGGCAACACCACAGCGGCGACGGCGTTCCGGGTGGTGCGGGACCACGTCACGTCGGTGTTCCGGCACGACGACCTCGCATCGGCGCTAGCCGCGACCGAGCTGACGGAGAAGGACCTCACGGCCTGATGCGGGGCATCATTCTGGCAGGCGGATCGGGCACGCGGCTGTACCCGATCACCATGGGCGTCAGCAAGCAACTGGTGCCGGTCTACGACAAGCCGATGATCTACTACCCGCTGACCACGCTGATGATGGCGGGCATCCGTGACATCCAAGTGATCACCACGGCCCATGACGCGCCGGCGTTCCGCCGATTGCTCGGCGACGGCTCGGATTTCGGCATCAACCTCAGCTACGCGGTGCAGGACCAGCCCGATGGCCTGGCCCAGGCTTTCGTCATCGGTGCCGACCACATCGGCAACGACTCGGTGGCATTGGTGTTGGGGGACAACATCTTCTACGGACCACGGCTCGGCACCAGCTTGAGTCGATTTCAAAGCATCAGCGGCGGAGCAATTTTCGCGTACTGGGTGGCCAACCCGTCCGCCTATGGGGTCGTCGAGTTCAGCGCCGACGGGACGGCGCTGTCGTTGGAGGAGAAACCGGCAACGCCGAAGTCGAACTATGCCGTGCCGGGCCTGTACTTCTACGACAACGACGTCATAGAAATAGCGCGTTCGCTGCGCAAATCGGCGCGCGGCGAATACGAGATCACCGAGATCAACCAGACCTACCTCAACCAGGGCCGGCTATCGGTCGAGGTGCTCGCGCGCGGCACCGCGTGGCTGGACACCGGCACATTCGATTCGCTGCTGGATGCCAGCGACTATGTCCGCACCATCGAGCGGCGGCAAGGGTTGAAGATCAGCGTGCCGGAGGAGATCGCCTGGCGGGTCGGCTTCA
>DATFCF010000313.1:0-9900 GCA_035253445.1 Mycobacterium sp. | reverse complement strand
CATGGCCGCGCGTCGTACCGCGGTGGCCGGGATGCCCGCGGCCTTGGCCACGGCGTCGGCCATCACCCCGATGAGTGCGCCCTGGCGCAGTTCCCCGCCGAGCAGGCGCCGCAGGAACATCTGCTCGGCTTCGGTTGCGTTGCCGAACAACTCGGTGACGAGTTGGGCGCGTCGTGCCTGCGACCCCTTGCCGGCGACCGCGCCGATCTCGGTGAACCCGGCGTCGACCTCCAGCACCGTCAGCGACGGCTCGCTGGCGGGAGATGGCAACGAACGCAGGGCCGCCCAGCCGACACCGATCTGCCGCTGCGGCAGCTCACCGGAGAGCCACGACACGACGACGGCGACCAGCTGCGGGTCGTCCTCGGCGCCTGCGACACGCAGCAATTCGGCGATCCGGCCGATCTTGGCCAGCCGGGCCGACGTGGCGCCGACCTCGGCCGACGCGATCGCGACGTCAACGAGCTGCACGAGCCCAGCCTCGCATGAGGCTCAGACATTCCCCAGCAGGTCGGTGAGTACAGCTGCCTCTTCTCGCAGGGTGGTGGCGCGCTCCGGGTGGCCGCCCGCGGTGAACTCGTCGGCCGCGGTCATCCGTTCGTCGACCTCGGCGCGCAGCAGCGCGCGGATCTGCGTATCGGACAGCTGACGGCGCGCGACTTCGGCCCCGCCGAGCCCGGCGACGGCGCCGGCGATCGGCCCGCTCGGGGCTCCGTCGAGCTGCACGCCGTCGGGTGTCTCGGTTCCCAATGTCGCCGTCGGAACGGCTCCGGCGTTGTCGATCGCGCTCAGCGCCAACCGCAGCACGGAAGTCCGCGTGGAGTCACGGTCTTTCCGGGCGGCCAACAGTGCGCCGCGCAGTTTGGTGCGCCATTCGTCTGCGGGTTGAGGGGTCACGGGCGCCAATCTAGGCGTGAGCGTGCATGTTTGCACGTGAATTCTCGGCGTGCCGGGCCGCAGACACGCACTGTCGCGGGTTACTTCACCGCGAAGGAGACGGTGTGCCAGCCGGTGGCGCCGTCGGGGATGGGATCGGCGAGCTCGGACGTCTGGACGGCGCCGGTGTTGTCGGTGGCTCGCACGGCGATCGTGTGCAACCCGGGCTCGTCCGCCTGCCACGGGAAACTCCACAGTCGCCATGTGTCGTTGGAATAGCTCGCGCCGAGTTCGGCCGGGCGCCACTCGCCGTCATCGATGCGGACCTCGACGGCACGCACCCCGCGGTTCTGCGCCCAGGCGACGCCGCCGAACGTCACCGCCCCGCGGGCGACGTCCTGACCGCTGCGGGGCACATCGATGCGGGACTCGGTCTTGATGGGTCCGCGGGCCGACCAGCCCAGCCGTGTCCAATACGCCTCGGCGCGGTCGAATCGAGTCAGCTCCAGATCGACAACCCACTTGGTGGCCGAGACGTAGCCGTACAGGCCCGGCACCACCAGGCGTGCAGGGTAACCGTGCTCGGTGGGCAGCGGCTGACCGTTCATGCCGATCGCGAGCAGGGAGTCGCGGCCGTCGGTGAGGGCTTCGACGGGGCTGCCCGCGGTGAACCCATCGATGGACATGGACAGCACCATGTCGGCATCACTGTGAACACCCGCTTCCGCCAACAGATCTCGTATCCGGTAGCCCGTCCACGAAGCGTTTCCGATGAGATCTCCGCCGACCGGATTGGACACGCAGGTCAGCGTCACCACCTTCTCGACGACGTCGAATCGCTGCAGATCCTCGAAGCTCAAGGTGAGTTCGCGATCAACCATGCCGTGGATCTTCAGCCGCCAGTCGCTGCGGCTCAGCTGTGGCACGGTCAGGGCGGTGTCGATTCGGTAGAAGTCGGCGTTGCTGGTGATAAACGACGGCAGCGCAACGCCTTTCGGCTGCACGGTAGGGGGAACGGCAGGTGCGCCGATGTCCACCTGCGGCAACATGAACGCGTCGCGGTCGCCGGCCACCGACGACGTCAGCCGGGATAGGACCACCCCGCCCACCCCGCTGAGTGTACCCGCGCCCAGGAAGCCAAGCGTCACCAGCGACAGCCGTCGACCGCGGTCGGGGGAGTCCGGGGCATTGTCGGCCTGCGGCTCGTCGGTGAATCGTCCCGAGATGAGAAGTCGCAGTACCGCGACACCGCAGACGGTCCCGACGAGTGTGGGGACGGTGTCGGCGACCGACGCGCCCGCCCGCGACAGCACCGCCGCGCACCCTGCTACGCCTGCGGCCACGATTGCGACGCTGCCCACGGGGAGTCGGCGTGTCTCGGCTGTCGCTGCGAGGGCGGCGATGACGGCGATGACGGCCAGCACCAGCACGGACAGCACGAGCTTGTCGGCCATGCCGAAGGTCTGGATGGCCCACTCTTTGACCGGCCCCGGCGTCAGGTCGATGACCGTCGATCCGACCGCGGTGCGGGCGTCGGCCTGCGGCCCGAACGCGACGGCGATCAACTGGGTTACTCCGAGCGCCACGGCGGCGGCGGCGACGCCGGCCAACGCCTTCGTCCCGCGCGCTGTCATGGGGCCAACGTACCTGGACGAATCGCCCGTAAGCCTTACAGTAATGCTCCTGAGATAGGTTGCAAGCGAATCGTCACAGTCTTGAAAGGAAGCGGAGGGAGATCGAGGGCAAGAAGGCCGTCGTCGTTGGTGGGGTGTCAGGCTTCGGGCGGGCAAAGGGCTTCTCGTTGTACGCGATCCGCACCATCTTGGCGGGGCGGGCGACGAGCTGCTCGACCTGGTCACCACCAATGTCGCACGCCGCATTCTGGACTGACCGCGGGAACGTTGCACGCTTTGAACGCGATTTTTGATCTTGGCCGCTAATGTTTGCCCATGCACATCAAGGTCTGGTCACTAGCTGCTGCGGTTTTGCTCCTGGCGGCCTGCGGCGGGTCTAAGTCGGAGGTGTCCGGGGAGGCGTCGAAAACGTCGTCGCCGCCCGATACCAGCAACATCACCATCGAGGGCGACGCCTCGGATTCGGTCAACAAGATCGCCGTCCAGGCCATCGCCGACCTGGAGCAGTTCTGGGGTGAGCAGTACCCGACGCTCTACAACAGCGATTGGGAGCCGATAAGCGGCGGGTACTACGCCGTCACGGCGGACAGTCCTGCGCCGCCGTGCACGACCGAACCCCAAGAGGTCGCGGGTAATGCCTTCTACTGCTCGACGGAAGACGTGGTGGCCTGGGACGCCCAGGAACTGTTTCCCGATCTGCAGTCGCGCTTCGGCGATTTCGCCATTCCGGTGGTGATGGCCCACGAGTGGGGACACGCGGTGCAGACCCGGTCCAACTTCACCGCGCGCACGGTGACCAGCGAGCTGCAGGCCGACTGCTTTGCGGGAGCGTGGTCGAAGCATGCTCAGGACGACGGCGTCTTCGACGTCAACGCTGCCGACCTGGACCTGGCCCTGGCCGGTGTGCTGGATCTGCGCGATACCCCGGGCACGTCGAAGATCGACCCGGATGCTCATGGCAGCGGCTTCGACCGGGTCAGCGCATTCCAGGACGGCTACGACAACGGCCTGGAGAAGTGCAAGAACTACCGTGACGACGACCCCATGGTGCTCGAGCTGCCGTTCAGTAGCGAGGAGGACGCGGCGCAGGAGGGCAACGCGCCCTACGACTCCATCGTCAACGGCGTCCCGTACGACATCGAGGACTACTGGACGCAGGTCTACCCCGAGTTGACCAACGGGCAGGAGTGGCCACCGCTGCGCAGCATCGAACCGTTCCATCCGGACCAGCCGCCGATGTGCGGTGACCAGTCTGCGGAGGGCTATGTGTTGTTCTATTGCGTGCCAGACGATTACGTCGGCTGGGACAACGTCGCAGGCATGCCGCGGGTGTACGAGCAGGGTGGCGATTACGCGGTCGCCTCGCTGCTGGCCACCCAGTGGGGCTTGGCGGCGCTGACGCGGCTGGGCGACGAGTCGGACGAGAAGACGTCGACCCTGCGCGGCGACTGTCTGGCAGGCGGTTACACGGCCAGCGTGATCCTGTACAACCGCCCCGAGACCAGCACCTACCACATCTCACCGGGTGACCTCGACGAAGCGATCAAGGCGCTGTTGGTATTCCGCGGCGAGGGCGACGTCGAGCGTCAGGGTGCGGGATGGGCCCGGGTGAAGGCCTTCCGCGAGGGCGTCATCAACGGGGCTGAGGCCTGCCTGGAGTATCAGGCGTAGCGGGCGTTTACGCCGGACGCGGCACTGCCGACAGTAACGACTGACCTATCCAGGACGGGATGGCCCTGCGGACCTCGGCCGGGCCGGACACCGCGACGCTGCCGTCGAGCAGCGCATGCGACCAGCTGACGTCGCCACGCCAGATACGGGTGAGCGTGCGCAGGCTCGTTTGGACGGTGCCCACCGCCTCGTAGCCGGGGTCGAAGTCGCATACGTCGGCCTCGCCGTCTGCGACCACCAGCCACCACCGCGACGCCTTCGACGCCACCCCGTCGAGGCGGAAGGCCAGCGTGGTGCGCGACCGCGGCCATTCGGCGATGGGAATGGTGCGCCGGACATCCCACATCAGCAGGTGCGGGTCGAGGTCCTCCTCGCCGAGTTCGCCGATCCAGCGCACACCCCAGCTGCCGAGCGCGTCGACCACCTCGGTGAGCTCCTTGCCGCATTCGGTGAGCGAGTACGTGGTGCGGCCGTCGATTTCGGCGCGCTCGACGACACCGGCGCGGGTGAGCGACTTCAGTCGTTTGGACAGCAGCGCCGGCGACATCTTGGGCACGCCGCGGCGCAGATCGTTGAAGTGCCTGCTGCCAAGAAGCAGTTCGCGGACGACGAGCAGGGTCCATCGCTCGTCGAGTAGCTCCATTGCCTTGGCCACCGGACAGAACTGGCCGTATCCCGACATATTTGGTTACCTCCGCTGCACAAACACCCAGTACAGATATGGAACCAGTGCTAGTACAGATCTGTTACTAGATCCGTGCGATCGGTGGCGAGACGATGTTTGCACCGAGCAAGGAGGACATCGACCATGACGAACCCCACCGCAGCCGTCGACGAACAGGTCGCGGCCAAGCACCGAGCCATGTGGGCATCGGGGGACTACCCGAAGCTCGCCGCCGAACTCGTTTCACCGCTCGGCCCCGTATTGGTGGAAGCCACTGGAGTCGGTTCGGGTGACCGTGTGCTCGACGTGGCCGCAGGCACCGGAAACGCGGCGATCCCGGCCGCAGAGACCGGGGCGAGCGTCGTCGCAAGCGACCTGTGCCCTGAGTTGTTGGAGCACGGCCGGCGGCTGGCCGCCGAGCGCGGCGTGACACTCGAATGGCGCGAGGGCAACGCACACGAATTGCCCTTCAGCGCTGACGAATTCGACGTCGTGATGTCGTGTATCGGCGTCATGTTCGCGCCTTTCCATCAGCGAGCTGCCGACGAACTGGTCCGGGTGTGCAAACCAGGCGGCAGGATCGGACTGATCAGCTGGACGCCCGAAGGGCACATCGGTCAGCTGTTCGCGACCATGAAGCCATACGTCCCCGCTCCGCCGCAGGGCGCGCAGCCACCGCCGTTGTGGGGTCAAGAGGACCACGTGCGCGCACTGCTTGGCGGTCGAGTCACCGACGTCGTCACTGAGCGGCGCACCCTGACTGTCGACCACTTCCCCGACGGGGCCGCGTTCCGCGACTACTTCAAGGCGGTCTATGGGCCGACGATCTCGGCGTATCGCAACATCGAGGGCGACGCCGACCGCGTCGCCGCGCTAGACGCGGACATCGCGCGGATCGGCGACGAGTTCCTGCAAGGAGGCTCGACGATGGAGTGGGAGTATCTGCTGCTGACTGCGCGCAAGGCCTGACACCATGTCGGTGTGCCCGACGACGCGCCGCAGCCGACACTGATCGACGACGACCAGGCGGCATTACAGCGCTGGGTGCGACGGCAGGGGCTCGGGTCAACCGTCAGCGATGTCGAGCCGCTAACGGGCGGGTCGCAGAACATCGTCGTGCGACTGCAGCTCGACGGTCGTCGGATGGTGTTGCGGAGGCCGCCGGCCCATCCACGACCGACGAGCAACAAGACGATGCAGCGCGAGATCGCCGTGCTGCGCACGCTGGCCGGAACGCCGGTGCCGCATCCGGGTTTCATCGCTGGCTGCGATGACCTCGACGTGCTGGGGGTGGTCTTCTACCTCATGGAGGAGGTCGACGGCTTCAACCCGGGCAACGAGATGGACGAGGCGTATGTGCGCGACGCGGCCATGAGACACGACGTCGGGTTGTCGTACGCGGCGAGCTTGGCGCGACTCGGCACGGTCGCCTGGGAGGGCAGTCCGCTCGCGGCGCTCAAACGCCCCGGTTCCTTCCTGCAACGACAGGTTCCGCAGTTCCTGCGGCTGCTCGAAAGCTATCGGCACGCCAACTATGAGCCCGAATCATTCCCGGCCGTCACCGAATTGGCGTCGTGGCTAGAGGCCAACCGTCCGCAGGACGGTGAAGCGGGCATCATGCACGGCGATGCGCATCTGAACAACGTGCTGCTGCGGCGAAAAACGCCTGAACTGGCGGCGTTCATCGATTGGGAGATGTGCACGGTCGGCGATCCGCTGCTGGACCTGGGCTGGATGCTGATCTGCTGGCCGCTCGACCCCAACCCGATCAACGCGGGTTCCCAGTTGGCAGCACTCGGCGGTCTGGCCAGCCGGCAAGAATTGCTCGACGCGTATCTGGCGGCTGACGGGCGCGAAACAGTAAGACTGGACTGGTATCTCGCGATGGCCTGCTTCAAACTCGGCATCGTGATCGAAGGCACCTGGTCGCGATACCTTGCCGGGCAGGCGAGCTGGGAGGCGGGCGAACGCTTGCACTCGTCGGCGGAGAACTTGATCGAGCTGGGCAGTCGAGTTGCCAAGGGCGACAGCCCATTCGCACTTTCCTAGCCGTAGGTATCCACACCAAGCTTGACCGCCAGCGCCAGGCCCGAGACGCCGATCATCAGCCGCAGAGGGCCGGCGGGCGCGTGCCGAACCACCATCGGCCCCAGTCGCGAGCCGATCAGGCATCCGGCGCCGAGGGGGATGACTGCGAGCCACTGCACTGGTGCCAGGAATACGAATGCCAGTGCCGCGACGCCATTGGCGACGCCGAGCAGCACGTTCTTACCGGCGTTGGCATGTGCGAGCGTGTCCTGCCCTGCGCCAAGCAACAGTGCGAGTAGAAGCACGCCGGCGGCCGCGCCGAAGTAGCCGCCGTAGATCGAGATCAGGAAGATGGCAGCGACCTCGAAATATACGGTGGCTGTGTGTCGTTGGTGGCTGGCGACTTTCGCGTATCGATTGGCTCGCCGTGGCAGCACGATCGCGAGCGACGCTACGCCCAGCAGGATGGGGACGACGCGTTCGAAACCTTCTGCGGGCGTGGACAATAGGAGTGCAGCCCCGGTGGCGCCACCGAGTGCGGCGGCGGGGACAATGCGCTTGATCCACGCCTCTTGGCCCTTGAGTTCTGGCCGGGACCCCCACACTGACCCGATGCCGTTGAACACGAGGGCGACGGTGTTGGTCACGTTGGCGGTCACGGGCGGCAGGCCGACGAGCAGCAGTGCGGGATAAGTGGCAACCGAGGCGAGTCCTGCGATGCTTCCGGTGAGACCGCCGACGATCCCCGCTGCGGCGAGGAAAGCCGCGTCCCACCATGTCACGGTTCTTGACTATGCCCGAATCCATCTGCCAACGTTCCATCGCATGCCAGCGTGCGCAGGACCGGCCGATGCGAACGCGTGACGCGCTGCCCGATCCTCTTCGGCACGCCCTCGAGCAGACCCTGGCCGCTGAACGGCTAGAGGGCTGGCGGCCGACGGACGAGCATGTCGACGCGTTTGTTGCATTGCTCTGCGACGAGATGTCGTTCGGCGACTACTTCGCGGTGTATCGGGCCCGCTATCCGGCTAGCGGCGCGCCGGAGCGCCGCGACCATCGGCACGTCTTGCGGCGTAGGCGATCCTATCTGATTCCGGGAACTGCGGTGTTGCGCAACAACTTTGGCGTCGATTCGGACGCAGAGCTTGCGGAGCTGGAGTTCGTCGCCACCGCCGCACGCATCTCGGCGTGGCATTGCCGGTTGGCGCAGGGCGCTGTCGAGGTACGCGATCTCGACGTTCGCGCCATCCATCAACACGTGTTCGGCGATGTCTACCCGTGGGCGGGCGCCTATCGCGTCACCGAGTTGCGCCGCGGAGACTCGGTCTTCGCATGGCAGTCGTCCGTGGGCCGATCGATGGGACACGTGCACGAGTCCGCGCGCGCCATCGCGAACTATGGCGCTGGACTGGATGCGTCCGCGCTGGCATACCGGCTTGCCCGTCTCTACGCCGAGTACAACCACATCCATCCGTTCCGGGAGGGCAACGGCAGGACGGGCACGTTGCTTCTGCACACCGTGGCCGCGCTGCTGGGCCGGCGGCTCGACCTCAGCGACGTCTCCCGGGAGCAGTGGTACGCGGCGTCGCACGACAGCATGCCGTTTCGTCGCGACGGAGCACCCAACCATCGGCCGTTTCTGCCGCTATTCGTCGGTGGGATCGGATAACCCGGTTGCACTGCCCGCGGTCCGGCGTCTAGCATCGCGATCGTGCCGAGGCGACTCGTAGTAGCAACCCGCAGCGGGGTCTGATCCTGACCGACCCCTCGCTGTGGGTCGAAGCTGCTTCGTCGGTCGTTCCTGAAAACCAGAGAAGACCGGCACATGACATTTCAATCCGCGACCAGCGCAGCGCCGCTACCATTTGCGGCCCAGATAGGCGCACCAATGCCATGCGGTCTGCGCAAGGAGGCCGACGCGATGTCTTGGGAAGCTTTCCTCGCTGAGTACGCGCCCAGTTCGGGACCGCTGCGGATGGGCAACTGGACCTGTACCGACGCCAACCGCCCTGCCAGCCGCCTTGGTCCGCAGGCCCGTAATTACCAGGCCACCTTGGCGGTTGGCGACTCCATCAGCACATCTGCCGCGGCCGCTTCAGGTCCCGTCGCAGCGCTGACGGCGATGCTCTACGACCGCGGCATCGCGCTCGAGATGGTCGCCTTTCACCAGGTTCCGGCCGGCGAGAACACCGCGACATTCGTTCGTGGCTCCGACGGCGCTCACGCCGAGTGGGCGATGGGCCTCTCGGACGACCCGACGCAGTCGGCGTTGCGCGCCGTCATCGCCTGTGCGAATCGCCTGCTGACGAGCTGACGCCGGTTAGTGCAGCGGACGCAGCACAATCGGCATGCCATCCAGCGGCACCGGCATGCCGCCGTAGTCGTAGCGCGGCCTGTAGCCGGGACGGACCAACTCGAGTCTGTACTTGCGCAGCAGCCGATGCATGACGGTCTTGATCTCCAGCTGACCGAACACCATGCCGATGCACTTGTGCGCCCCGCCGCCGAACGGGGCGAACGCGTAGCGGTGCCGCTTGTGCTCCGAGCGCGGCTCGGCAAAGCGTTCCGGGTCGAACTTCTCCGGATCTGTCCACAGCTCCGGAAGGCGGTGGTTCATCGACGGCCAGGTCACCACGTCGGTGCCGGCAGGGATGAAGTGGCCGAGTAGGTCGATGTCGCGGACCGCCCGCCTGAAGTTCATCGGCAGCGGCGTCGTCATCCGCAGCGATTCGTTGATCACCAGGTCATAGGTTTCCAGCTTCTCGAGCGCCTCGATGTCCAGCGGGCCGTCGCCGATCCGGGCCGACTCGTCGCGGCAGCGGTCCTGCCACTCCGGGTTGGCGGCCAGGTGGTAGGCCATGGTCGTCATCGTCGACGTCGACGTGTCGTGCGCCGCCATCATCAGGAAGATCATGTGCGCGACGATGTCGTCGTCGCTGAACCGCTGGCCGTCCTCGTCTTCGGCCTGACACAGCACGCTGAGCATGTCCGTGCGCTCGTAGCCGCGCGTCTCGGCGAGGCGGGCGG
>DATFCF010000312.1:0-16387 GCA_035253445.1 Mycobacterium sp. | reverse complement strand
GGGGTCAGGACAGCGCGCCGGCGGTGCTCGACGGGTATGGACCGATTCCGGCGTCGCTGGCGCAGCGGCTGGTGCAGGATGCGGTGGTCGATGAGCGGTCCACAGCGACGTTGCGGCGGCTGTACCGTCACCCGAACAGTGCGGCGTTGGTGGCGATGGAGTCGCGGTCACGGTTGTTTCCCAAGGGGTTGGCGGGCTTCATCGGGATACGGGACCGAACGTGTCGCACCCCGTACTGTGATGCGCCGATTCGGCATCGCGATCACGCCACCCCGCGTAACCGGGGTGGGCCGACCAGCGCCACCAACGGCCTGGGCATGTGTGAGCGGTGCAATTACGACAAGGAATCACCGGGCTGGCGGGTGACTGCCGGTGAGGAAACCGGCGTGCACACAGCGGAATTCGTCACACCCACGGGTGCGCGGTATCGCTCGATAGCACCGCCGCTGCCCGGGGCGCCGTTGATCACGATCAGCGAAGTCGAACTCAGAATCGGCATCACACTCGCCGACCTACACGCGGCATAAGGTTCACGGGATCACGGTGAGCGCTAGCAGTGCTGTCGTTGCGACGACAATGGGGCCGACGCATCCGTCGAACAACAAGTGCTACTGCCGAATCCGCCATCTGCTCAGCGGCTTCACAATGCTTGGGATCACGCCTCAAAGGCCGCAAACCAAATAGATAAGCGGTAGCGTCATTGGTTGCTGGCAGGGCTGTCGACGGGAGACAACCATGAAGCGCTGCATCGTCGGAGCATTGGCTGCCCTGCTGATGGCCGCAGGGCTGATCACCTCAGCGCCACCGGCCAGCGCCGGCTGCCAGTACGGCGGACTCTTCATCAGCAAGTGCGATGGACCCGTCCAGCCTGACGGCACCTGGCAACGTTGCGTGGGAGTCGCCCGCTGGATTCCTAGCGGCTTCAGTTCCCACCTGGTGCCCGAGAGGCACTGCGGTTTGATGGGTTCTGGCGAGAACACTTGGGACCTCGCCTTCGCCGACCCACCAACGCACATCGACGGCTGAGCTGTCATCGCCGCGGCCGCATCAACGCCAAGCCTGGCTCGCCCAAACTACGAACGACCGTTCTGAGCGGCGGAATTAATCATGCTCCGGTTGGGCTGGCACCGCCGGCGTCCCAGGCCGCAAGACTGCCGATGGCCGACCAATCCAGACTCGCACCGCCGTGGGCCAGCAGCGCCAAGAAGCGGTCTCGCAGGAGGCTGGCGATGGGCAACGGCACCTGCAACGCGTCGCCCGCGGTGAGAACCAGCCGGATGTCCTTGAGCCCGAGCGCGGCGGCGAATCCGGCCGGCTCGAACTCCCCGCGAGCGATGAGGCCACCGTATGTCTTGTAGATCGGCGCGCCGAAGAGCGTCGACGTCAGGATGTCGATGTACTCCTGCTTGTCGACGCCGGCCTTGCTGACCAAGGCGATTGCCTCGCCCAGCGATTCGATGACCGAAGCGATGAGGAAGTTGCCGCTGAGCTTCACCAGACTGGCGGCCGTCGGTTCGTCCGAAACGACGAACGTCCGCTGGCCGATCGCGTCGAACACCGGCGTAACCGCTTGCAGGGTCGCCGCTGGACCGGCCGCGACCACGAAAAGCTTTGCCGCCGCGGCCGCTTCGGGACGACCGAACACCGGTGCCGCGACGAAGCGTTGGCCGGCCTCGGCGTGCGCGGTGGTCAATCGCTCCGACAACTCGACACTGATGGTGCTCGACGAAATATGCGTGGCGCCCGGCCCCAGCGACGCGAGGATGCCGTCGTCGCCGAAGGTGACCGCCGCGACGGCCTCGTCGTTGGCCAGCATCGAGATGACGAGGTCGCCGCCGCACGCTTGCGCGACCGAGCGTGCCGGCCGCGCGCCCTGCTCGGCCAGCCCGTCGACCTTGTCCTGCGACCGGTTGTATGCGGTCACCTCATGGCCCGCCTTGACCAAGTTCAAGGCCATCGCGCCGCCCATGTTTCCCAACCCGATGAAGCCGACTTTCACACTGCGCTCGCTACATCGACGAAGTCCGGCAGCCGCGGACCCCAGAAATTCAGGTGGTTGGCCGAATGCTGCAGCGCCGTCCAGCCCGGGATGATCTGCCAGACCCCGTACTTGTCGTGCGGGTTGTCCCGCAGGAACACACCGAGGTCGAATCCGGTCTTGATCGCACGGGATATGACCAGTGGCCCGAGCTCACCCGTTTGCAACCACCGCGCGATGTTGGCCGCGATGCGGGCGATCATCGTGAACGGGTCGGCGAGCGACAGCGGTGTCACGAGGTCGTAGCCCTGCTTCAGGTAGGTGCCGAAGATGTCGGCATCGCCATAGATGTCGCCGGGCAGGCAGTAGTCGAACCAGTCGATGGTCCCGGTGTTCCTGATGTTGTCACCCGAGATGCCCTCGTAAGCCAGCTGGTTGCCCAGGTGGAATGTGCGCCCCCGGCCACGGTGCGGTGACGCGATGGCGTGCAACCACCGGCAGTCGGCCTGGCGCGACGTCAGCGAGCCGGACACCAGCTCACGCCCCACCAGCGACACCACCGCCCCGCCCTGGCTGTAGCCGAGCAGTCCGAACGACCCCTCGTGTTCGCCGATCAACCGCGTCACTTCGGCCACGCCCATGTCCCGCGAGTCGATGTAGGACGGGTCCCCGAGGGCGTCGAGCAGGTTTTGGCCCGGGCCCGGTATGGGCCCGAAGCTCGCCGGATAGTCGACGTAGACGACGTCGAACACCCGCCTGTCGAGGAGGTTGGTGATGCCGGTGAGCATTCCGACTTCGGCGGTCGGCGTGATCTCTGCGCGATTGTCGGCCGCCTCGACGACCTCCCATGTGCCCGGTACGCAAAACAGTGTGTGTTTGGCCATGACTCGAGTATGCGCCCGTCGGCCGACGCGGTGGTGCACCGCGAATATGAAGTTCCCGCAAGACTTTTGGCGACCATTCGCTGTAAATGGCGCGCGCAAATGACTTCGGCTACTGCGGCAGCTTGTCCTGGCAGAAGGCGTAGACGGCCAGGCCGCCGAAGTTGACGGATTTCTGGTCCGGCCACTTGGTCTTGTTCTTGATCGCCAGCAGCGCCTCTTCGACCGTCCCGCCACTGTTGAGCAAGTCGCATGTCGAATGGGCGAGGTCGAGGGCGAACGCATCGGACTTGACGGTGATGCCCTTGTCCCGCAGGGCCGTGAGGAACGCTTGGTCAAGCTGCTCGTCGGCATAGGCCGGCACCGCGAATACCGTCGCCGTGCCCACAGCCACAGCGACCGCTGCCAACATGCGCTTCGGTCTCATCTGTCTCCCCAGTAACGTTCCCGGCCACCAGGAAGCGTACGCCAGCAAACGAGTGCTTGCCTAGGGTCGGGTCGTCTTGGTCGCGCAATGCACGACGCCGACGATGCCCTGATACCCCGTACACCTGCAGAAGTTGCCCGACAGGCCCTCGCGAATCTCCTCGTCCGTCGGGTTGGGGTTGTCCCGCAGCAACGCGGTGATCGACCGTGGTGACGTCCTGGCCATCGAGCAGCACCGCGAAGATCAGGCATGAGCGCACCGCCTGACCGTCCAGCAGCACCGTGCACGCCCGTGAGCGGGCCGAATCAGCCGTCGTGGTGGATGCGTCCGCCGATTTCGGTCAGCGGCCGACCCCCGCCGCCCCAGCGGCGCGCGATGATCTCCGCGGCGATCGACACCGCCGTCTCCTCCGGGGTGCGCGCGCCCAAGTCAAGGCCGATGGGGCTGGCCAACCTGCCCAGCTCGGTGTCGGTCAGCCCGGCCTCGCGAAGTCGGCCCATCCTGTCCTCGTGGGTGCGGCGCGAACCCATCACGCCGATGTAACCGACTTGCGGAATTCGCACCGCGACCTGCAGGGCGGGGACGTCGAACTTCGGGTCGTGAGTGAGTACGCAGATCGCCGTGCGGGAGTCGATCGCGCCCGCGGCGGCCTGCGCGGTCAGGTAGCGGTCGGGCCATTCGACGACGACCTCTTCGGCGGCTGGGAATCGCGCGGCGGTCGCGAACACCGGCCTGGCATCACACACGGTGACCCGATAGCCGAGGAATGCGCCCTGCTGGGCCAGGGCTGCGGCGAAGTCGATCGCACCGAAGATCAGCATCCGGGGTCGCGGTGCGTGGCTTGCGACGAACACCTCCATCCCGGCTTCCTGGCGCTGCCCGTCCGGGCCGTAGGTCAGCACATCGGTGCGGCCCGCGGCGAGCAGCCCACGGGCGTCGTCGATGATCGCGGCGTCGGCCCGCGCCGAGCCGACTGATCCCTGATAGGAGTGCGGGCCGACGACCAGCCTGCGCCCGATCCATTGCGTGTTGGGATGTTCGATGACGGTCGCGATCGCGGTCGGGCGGTGCGCCGCGATGTCGTCGGCGACCGCCTGCAATTGCGGGAAGAGCTCCCGCGAGACCGGCTCGGCGAAGATGTCGATGATCCCGCCGCAGGTGAGCCCGACGGCGAACGCGTCGTCGTCGCTGACGCCGTAACGCTGCAACTCCGGACGCCCGCTCACCACAACCTCGATGGCGAGCTCGTAGACGGCCGCCTCCACGCAGCCTCCCGAAACCGATCCCGCGACGGTCCCGTCGGGGGCGACCACCATGGTCGTGCCGGGCGGACGCGGCGCGGACTTCATCGTGCGGACAACGGTGGCCAGGCCGGCGGTGCCGCCCGCTTGCCACACGGTCAGCAACTCGTCGAGGACGTCACGCACGATCGCAGTGTATGCCCGCGGTGCTGTGCGGGTGCCCAGCCGGCGAGCGGCGACAATGGCGAGATGGCCGTGCGACTTGCTGTTGTTGGCGTCCTCGCCTCGCTTTGGTGCGCACCGGGAGTTGCTTGGGGCTCACCCCCGCCTGTGCCACCCGTTTCCGAGGCGGCGCGCGCGGCGGGGCTGGTCGACGTGAGAACCGTGGTGCCGGATGCGGTCATCGATCTGCGCTATGCGACGTCGAACAACTTCGTCGGCGTTCCGCTGTATCCCGCCGATGCCCGTTGCCTGGTGCACGAATCGATGGCGGCAGGTCTGGCCGCCGCGGCCGAGGCGCTGCGACCCGATGTGCTGGTGTTCTGGGACTGCTACCGGCCGCACAGCGTTCAGGTGCGGATGTTCGAGGCGGTCTCCGACCCCAACTGGGTGGCCAGGCCGGGGCCGTACTCACGCAGCCACGAAGCGAGCAGATCGGTAGACGTGACGATCGCCGGTGCCGACATGGGAACCGACTTCGACGAGTTTTCTGCGCGCGCCACGGCCTTCGCCACCGACGGCGTCAGCGCGTCAGCGCAGGCGAACCGGGCCCGGTTGCGCGAGGCGATGGCGGCAGGCGGGTTGACCGTGTACTCGGGTGAGTGGTGGCACTTCGACACCGATGACGCCGACGTCAAGCGCCCGATCCTCGATGTGGGTGTGAATTAGGTGATTTGATTCCTCGATGCGGAGCTTGCTTGCTGCGGCGTGCATCGTGACTGTGGCGCTCGTGCCGGCGTGCGGCCGGAACGATCCGCCGAACTCGTTGTTCGACGGTCCGGGCTATCACGTTCGTGCAGACAAGGTTTACTTCCTTGTCGGCTTCCCGGCTAAGCCAACCGAGGTCGTAGGAGCCGACGTCGCGTCGTTCGAGGCGTTCGGCGGGACCTACGCACGTGACAAGTCGACCGTGTACTACGACGGCAGGCCGATTCCCGGCGCCGACGCGGCGAGTTTCGAATTGCTCGACCGCCCAGGCTTTTTCAAGGACCGGCAGCATGTCTATCAGCAAGACCGCCCGATCAGCGACGACCCGGCCCGCTTCGAACTTCTCGACGGCGGCCTGGCCAAGGACAGCGCCTCCGTGTACTGGTCCGACGGCAGCGTGCTCTCCGACGATCCCGCGCAGTTCGCGATCGTGTCGAACCAGGACCATTACCTGTTCACCAAGGACCGCGGCACCGTCCATGTCAACGGCAATCCGATCGCCGATGCCGACCCTTCGACGTTCCAGGTGCTGGCGGGTGCATATGCCCGAGATGCCCAGCGCGTCTTCTATTTCGCAGATCAGATCGCGGACGCGGGCCTGGAATCCTTCCGGCCGCTCGAGGGGCCGTACGCAAGCGACAACAGGCTGGTCTATTGGATGGGCAAGCCGATCGACAGCGCCGATCCGCGCACGTTCCGCGTGTTGAACGCCGACTTCGAATGTTCGGCCGATCAACAGCGCGCCTACTACCGAACGACCGTCATCGCCGACGCGGATCCGCGGACGTTTCCGCCCGACCGCACCGTCACCAACTGCGACGAAACGTCAATCACGTTCGACAGTTAGCCTTTTCGCTCCCACAGGCAGTTCCCGCCGAGTTGGAGGTCGAACAGTCTGGGCACCAGTTGCACCTCGAGCGGTTGGCCCGGCTGCCCCTCGCTCACTTGTGGCGGTCCGACCACACCAGGGCTGACGACCGCCGACTGCTCCGCACGGCACTGGCCGCTGGGGTCCTGCGGTGTCGCCGTCCATTCGCCCGACTTGACGCTCGGGTTGCGCCGACCCTCCCCGTGCAGGGTCATTTCGGGGCCGTAGCTCAGCCATCGGTCGCTCGGCGGCTGGGGAGTGGTGAGGGCCTGCCACCGGCCGTCCTGGCACACCAACGGCAGCTTGGCGCCCGTCGGCATGGTCATCGCGTCGGCGTATTTCGACGAGCACGGCGAATCTGGTTGCGGGGCAACGGGATCTGCTGACGCCACCGCCGGTGAAAGCGCCAGGGCAAGCGCCGCCACGGCGACCGCCGCACACTTCACCGGTCTACACCTTCGTCAGGTCAGTGCGCATCAGCATGACGTTGTACTCCGACCACAGCGACAGGTTCCAGTACAGGTCGGATCCGGTGCCCATCGTCGATGGCGACCACGGATGCATCATCGGCGCGTAGATTCCGCCGCTCTGCTGGGGCATCAGCACTTTCGCGGAGGACCACGTTCCCTGTGGGGTGTCCGATGTGCGCATCACGATGTTGTTGAACTGGTCGCCGTAGAGCGTGACGTACTTGTTCAGCGACTTGTTGTACTGCACCGACATCTCACTGACCTGGTTGCCCGGGTTGGCGACGCCGCACGCCCCGGTGTCCTGCCCGAAGACCGCGGTGGCCGCCGCGGGATTGTTCCTGTGCCACCCCGCGGGCGTCGCTCCCCATCCGAACCACCCGCCCGGCGAGCCGGCGCTGTAGTAGTCGTACTTGGTCAGGTCCAGGATGTCGCGCTCGGCAACGCGCGCCAGGTAGGCGGCACCCTGACGGCCGTTCGGCGTGCCGTACATGTAGACGTAACCGTCGCCGGGCCGCACGAACGCCGACTGCTGGAAGTTCTGGTTACCGCCCCACGGCTGGTTGTACCGCACGGTGCTAGGCGCGACGTGGAAGGTCTCGCCGTTGTCGTCGGACCATGCGATCGCCGAGTAGTTGGTCGTCCACTGTCCGGGTGCGCCCCACTGGGACACCGACATGAAGCTCACGTACTGAACCGCCCCGAACCGCGAGCCCGCGACGGGAACGGAGATGCCTGCCGTCGGGATGAGCGTCACCCCGGCGGGCAGACCTTCGGGGAAGATGACCTGCCTCGCGGTCGTCGAATTCGGGCCCAGCGGTGCGCCGCCGAACATGTTCCCGTTGAACCACTGGCCGTTCGGGATCTCCATCCCGTTCGCGAGATTGATATCGGAGCTGCGGAAGATCGTATTGGACCGCCATGCACCGGTCATGTTGTCGCCGCTGAACGTGTCGCCGAGAGCGATCAGGATCTGGTGCTCGTTGATCGGCGTCGTCGGGTCGTCGGGAATGCCGTTGTCCCACATGGTGCCGACGTCGGTTCCCCAGACCGAATACCGTCCGACCGTATTCGCCAGTAGCGGATTGGAGTACACGTACGGGCCGGTCACCCATCCGACGAACTGCGTCGATGGGCTGACCTGTGCGTTGGGGAAGGGAAGATACGGGTCGGTGACCGCGGCTGCTGCCAGCGCGAGACTTGTTGTCGTCTGTGAGGCGGCAAGATTCGTGGTGTTGGCGGATCGTCCGCTCAGCGCGTTGAAGAAGTTCTCGAACTCGCGCCGTGCGAATGCCAGCAGGCCCCAGATCAACGGCGGCTGAGCGGGTGTGGTCGGCGCGGTGCCGGCGAGCGGGTTCAGCACCCAGTTGATGACACTCGAGACGACGTTGACCGCCGCCGTCAGCAGATCCTGCGGTGCCGCGGTCGCCGGAGCCGCCGCCGTTGTGGCGGAGGTGATTTGGGCGGTCTGCGCGGCCATCATCGGCGAAACGTTCACCGGCCCGGCCGCCGCGAGGGCGCGTGCATCGGCGAACACCGCGACGTTTTCGGCTTTCTGAATCGGCGATGCGGGGTCGGGCAGCGATTGGACCGTGCCAACAGACGTCGTGATGTTCGGTGCGGCCGCGGCGCTCGTGTGGTTGTTCGACGTTGCCGTGTCGACGTCCGCCGGAGCTTCGTCCGCCGGTTCCTCGGTTTCCGCCGGCTCGGCAGTCTCCGTGGGCTCCGGGGTTTCCGTCGGCGCGGCAGTCTCCGTGGGCTCCGGGGTTTCCGTCGGCTCCGCAGTCTCGGTGGGCTCCGGGGTTTCCGTCGGCTCTTCTTCGTCCAGAGTGCCCGATGTCCCCGTATTGGTCTGGGCACTCACCACGCCACCGGTGACGGTGGTGGACGTCGTCGTCTCGGTGGTGGTGGTTTCCGACTCTTCCGGCTCTGTGGTCGCGGGGGCCGTCGTCGGGTCGACCGAAGTGGTCCCGGTCGACGAGGGATCAGTGGAGGAGGAGTTGGTGGACGGCGGCGATGGTGAGTCGGTCGTTTCGGCCGATGCCACCCCATGCCCGCTGGCGATCGCCGTTCCGACGCCCAAGGCGACGGCTAGACCGCCGACGCGTCCGACATAACTGGCTGCTCCCATGATTTCCCTCCAAGACGCAATCCCCCTCCCCGTCAATAAGTGCTATTAGATAGCACGTCGATGGAGCCCACAGCAAAAGGGACAAATGTCCCACAAACCCCACCGGTCGCTGTGGTTTTGATCTTGGTGCAGTTTTGCCAGACCGCCCAGCGGCGTGGCTACCGGTCCAGGCCGGCCTTTCGCAAAGCCTGCTGGTAGAGGCCGATGGCCTCGCCGAGCCCGTCGTTGACCCAGGCGTCGACGATGCCGACCCGGTCGGCGACCAGCTGCACTTGATTGACCCAGCTGGCAAAGTCGGCGTCGCGGCGCAGAGCGTCGATCTGCTCCTGGGTGCCCTGGATGAGGATGAAGCCGCCCAGCTCGGTGCTCTGCGGTTTGAGGATGGCGGTGTCGAAGCGCTCGATCCGCCCCTCCTGGGCCAGCCCGTCGAGGTACCCCGTGGTCGTTTCCTTCAGAAGGTCGAGGGCCTGCGTTTCGCGTCCGCGCGCCGGAATCCCCCAAGCCACCCAGAGACCTGCTTGTGCCATGGCTTCCTTTTACACCAGATGCGTCGCGCCTGGGCAGCCGTCGGGTTACCTCTGGCCACGATAACTACCGTCTCGACGGTGCTGCACGCCCAGCGTTCGTCGCTAGATGATCGGCTCGTCGTCCGGCCGCCGTAGGCGCAGCCACCGGTAGCCATAGCCATCGATGTCGATCTCGATACGGCCCTTGGCGTCGAGCTCGTGCTCCCCGAGTCCGTGAAGCAGGTCGACGAGAACGGATCCCGGTGGCACGGCATCTAAGTGGATCGGCACTACGCATTTGTCGGCCCCGAAGTTATGCAGTGCCACCATCGCCCATCCAGACCGCTCCCGGCACACGTGGGCGAGGACCGCGGAGTTGGGCTGCTTCAAGACCTCGGGCGTCGACCAGCCGATCTCCGGTTGCTGCCGGTACGTGTAGACGAGGTTGCGCATGAACCACCAGAAGGACTGGTGGTCGTGGCGCTGGTCAGCGGCGTTGACACGGTCGGGACCGTACAGACCGGCGCAGATAGGACGGGTGAGGCGCCGCTTTTCGGCCTTGGAGAAGCCTCCGTTGTCGCCGGCGGTCCACTGCATGGGCGTGCGTACGGCGAATCGCCCGGGGATGTCGAGGTTTTCGGCCATCCCGATCTCCTCGCCGTAGAACAAGACGGGAGTGCCCGGAAGTGAGAACGCCAGCGAGTAGACCATCCGCATGCGACGCTGGTCGCCGCCGAGCATCGAGGGAAGCCGTCGACGCAGTCCGCGGCCATAGAGCTGCATGTCCGGTTCGGGGCCGAATGCCTCGAAGACCTCTTGGCGCTCACCGTCTTTCAGTTTGTCGAGGGTGAGCTCATCGTGGTTGCGCACGAAGTTGGCCCACTGACTCGTCAGGTCGAGTTCCGGCCGCTGTTGCAGCGCGTCGGCGATCGGACCCGCGTCGCCGCGAGCAAGCGATAGATACATCGCCTGCATGCCGATGAAGTCGAATTGCATGTTGAGTCCGTCACCGTCGGGCCCGCCGAAGAACGTCAGTTGGTCCTTGTACGGCAGATTGACCTCGCCCAGTAGGACGGCATCACCAAGTCGACGAGTGACGAAGTTGCGGACGTCGCCGAGGTACTGGTTGGCGTCGAACACGCCGGGGTCTCCTGGTGCGGCGTCCTTGGCGAACATGAACGGAACGGCGTCGACACGGAATCCTGAGACTCCCAGTTCGAGCCAGAATCCAAGTGTGCGTGAAATCTCTTCCTGCACCTTGGGATTGGCGATATTGAGATCGGGTTGGTGTTTGAGAAAGTGGTGCAGGTACCACTCGTCGGTCTGGGGGTCGCGTTCCCAGATGCTGTCCTCTTGATCGGGGAAGACCACGTCCTTGCGGCTCGACTTGGGTTTGGTCGCGCTCCACACGTAGAAATCGCGGTACGGGTCGTCCGTGCTGCGGCGAGCGGACTTGAACCACGGGTGGCCATCGGATGTGTGGTTCATGACGAAGTCGATGATGACCCGTAGGCCGGTCGCTTTGGCCGTGCGCACGAGTTCGACGAAGTCGCCGTGCGTCCCCAACCGCGGGTCGATACCGAAGAAGTCGGTGATGTCGTAGCCGTCGTCCTTGCGGGCGGACGTTAGAAAGGCATGAGCCACAAGCACGTAACGCCGAGATCGAAGAGGTACTCGAGGCGCTCCGTCATGCCGCGGAGGTCGCCACAGCCGTCGCCGTTCGAGTCGTAGAAGGTCTCCACGTCCGCGCAGTAGAAGACGGCGTTCTTCCACCACAGGTCGCCGGTGTCGCTGCGCCTCATGCGGTCACCGCTTTCGCAGTCAGTTGTGGCAGCACATGCTCGCCGAACGTGTCGATGAAGCCGGCCTGCTGTTTGCCGACGAAGTGCAGGTACAGCTCCTCCCAGCCCTGCTCGACGTCCTGGCGCAGCCACTCCAGGTGCTGGCCGAGATCGCTTGAGACCCGCACAGATTGGCGGACCTGCTCGGGGGTGACCTTCTCGCCGATGACGTCGAACGCTTCCACAGTCTCGATGTCCCAGCAGACGGGCGGCGAAAAAACGTTGCTGCGCCACTGGTCGTGAGCGATGGCGACGGCCTCGTCCTCGGTGGGCGCCCAGCTGAGGTGGACCTGAAGGCGGGCAGGCCCGCGGCCGCCGGCCTCGCGGTAAGACTCAAGGACTTTCGTCAACGTCTCTCTCGGTTGGTTGACGGTGATGAGGCCGTCCGCCCACGCGGCGTGGCGGGCCGCGGTCTCGGGGGTGACGGCGGGGCCGACGAGGTCCGGAACGGTCTCGGGCAGCGTCCACAGCCGCGCCCGGTTGACGTGCACGAGGCCGCTGTGGCTCACCTCCTCGCCCTTGAGCAGGCGTCGGATGACATCGACACACTCGACCAGGCGCTCATCGCGTATTTCCTTGCGCGGCCACTGTTCGCCGGTGACGCGCTCGTTGGAGGCCTCGCCCGATCCGAGCGCCGCCCAGAATCGACCAGGAAACATCTGGGCGAGCGTCGCGATGGCCTGGGCGATGATCGCGGGGTGGTAGCGCTGCCCAGGCGCGTTGATGACGCCGAAGGGCAGGTTCGTGGTGGCCAGTGCGGCGCCGAGGAAGGACCACGCGAAGCCGGACTCGCCCTGACGCTCACTCCACGGGCTGAAGTGGTCTGAGGACATGCCCGCGGTGAAGCCGGCTTGCTCGGCGTGCCGGACGTCGCGCAACAGCTGTGCGGGGGTGATCTGCTCGTGCGAACAGTGAAAACCGATGACCGTCATGGCCAGTCCGTTCTGTGTTCACCGACGGTCGTCGCCTCTGCCCGAGAGCGACTCACCAGGTGTGCGGTTGATTACCTCTTGAAGGCGTCCTTCACCTTCTCGCCGGCGCCTTTGAGGTCCGACTTCGTCTGATCGTCCTTGCCCCTGGCTTCGGTTTCCCTGTCCCCGGTGACCTTGCCGACCGCTTCTTTGGCCTTGCCCCCAAGTTCCTGGGCCTTGTTCTTCGCCTTATCCGTTGCGCTCATGTCCTGCTCCTAACTCGCGGGCCGTCTGGCCGACGGTCCCGGAACGGGGGGTACCTCGCCAGGTGATCCCCAAACGTCGCAGGTTCAATGCGAGCAATGCCGGGTACTTGCTCACCCATCGCCGAAGGACTTTCAAGGAGGCGTAAGTGTCGAGCAACAAGTCGAATACGGCAGCGAAGGTTCTCTACCGCCCCATGGGTCTAGCCGGTTCCGTCATCGGCGGGCTGATAGCCGGGTCGATTTTCAAGCAGGTCTGGAAGCATGCGGCACCCGGCGACAAGCCAGACCCGCCGAAACCGCTGGAGACTGAGTATCCGTTCAAACAAATCCTGGTGGCAGCGGCCATCCAGGGCGCGATCTTCTCGGTGGTCAAGACGGTCATCGATCGCCAGGGCGCTCGCCTGTTCGAGCGATGGACCGGTGAGTGGCCCGGTGACTGAAGAAATCCTGCGCCGACCAACCTATGGGAGACGGGTGAGTTCGGTAGGTTCGCCTCGTGGCCGAGCTGACCAACCGCCAAATCGTGCTGCGTCGCCGCCCAACCGGGTTGGTCCAACCCGAGGACACCGAGCTGGTCACCTCGCCTGCGCCAGAGCCGGCTGCGGGGGAGGCGCTGGTCCGCACCACCTACGTGGGCATCGATGCAGCGGCGCGCACCTGGCTCAACGACCAACCGGGCTACCTCCCGCCGGTGCAGCTGGGCGAGGTCATCCGGGCCGCCGGAATCGGCGAGGTCGTGGCGTCGCGCTGCGATGCGTACGCCGTCGGCGACGTGGTCACCACACTCACCGGCTTCCAGGAGTACGTCATCAGTCGCGACGACGTATTCACCACTGCCGTACCGGGACCCGCGGTGGATCAGCTGGCCGTGATGTCGGTGTACGGCCCGACCGGCGCGACCGCCTACTTCGGGATGAACGGCATCGGCAAGCCGCAGCCGGGGGAGACGGTGGTGGTGTCCGCCGCGGCGGGAGCCACCGGGTCGGTGGCCGGTCAGATCGCGAAGATCGCCGGCGCTCGGGTGGTGGGCATCGCGGGCGGCCCGGACAAGTGCCGGGCAGTGGTCGAAGACTTCGGGTTCGACGCGTGCATCGACTACCGGCAGGGCGACCTGCCCGCGGCGCTCAAGCAGCACTGCCCGCACGGAGTGAACGTCTATTTCGACAACGTCGGCGGACCGGTCCTCGACGCGGTGCTCGGCCGACTCGCCCACAAGGCACGAGTAGTTCTGTGCGGCGTCATCTCCAGCTATCTGACCGGTGAACACCCGGGGCCTGCCAACTACGTGAACCTGCTGGCGAAGACGGCGTCGATGCAGGGTTTCAACGCGCTCGACCAGTGGGGCCAGTTCGACGAGGCCTTCGCGGCGCTGCGCCAGTGGGAGGCCGACGGGCGGCTCGTGCACCGCCAGACCATTCTCGAGGGCATCGAATCCTGCGTCGATGGCCTGAATGGCCTGTTTACCGGTGCCAACATTGGCAAGATGCTGGTCAAAGTCGGTGAGCCCACCCGGGCTTGAGGAGGCCGCCGTGTACGAGCTGAAGATCAGCGGCGGCTAACCGACCACCGCCGCGTCCCCGAGCGCCAGATCCGCCTCCTGCAGGAGAACGGATTGCGCCTCTTGGTAGATCCGCCACGCGTCGTCGGGGTCGTCTCCGATGGCGGTGAGGCCGACGCGACCGCACTCGGTGAGGCAGCTGATCATGTGGAACACCACCCCGGTACGACGGGCCTGGTCGAAATGCAGGCTGTGGTTCACCACGATGTCGAAGAGGTCCGTGACGGTCAGCGCCTTGAGCCGGTCGTCCTCGAAGTGGTCGGTGGCCACCAGGTACTTGGGCGTGCCGGCCGGGGTCAGGAAGACGCCGCGCTCACCGTCGTAACTGCCGTCGGTGAGGAACTGCAGCGTCAGGAACGGATGGGTGGTACCGCCTTTGCGTAGGTTCAGCTCAATCGCATACGGCGTCCACGCACCGCTATCATCTTGCACCACAACGAAATCCACCGCGAACCGGCCGAGCACACCCAGTTTCGCAAGATGCCGCCCGATCACCATCGCGGGCTCTGCGATAGCCGCGGCGTAGTCGGGGCTCGCCGGGAACACGCAGCCGAGGTACTTCTGACCGCTCGCACCACCGAGAACCTGATCGTGGGTGGACAACAGTTCGACGGTGCCGTCGGGCAGTGCCCGCATCTGCACACTCGGGCTCGTCAGCGTGACTCCGGTGATCCGTTCCTCGACGATGCCGCCATGCTTGGCGAACGCCGCCAGATACGCATCAACAGTAAGGCTTTGGGCCTCCGGCTGCATGGCCATCAGGCAGTCGGCGATCGCGGCCGCCTCGTTCGGCGAGCCGACGGCAGGCAGCCCCTTCAGATCCACAAGGGCGTTGCCTGCGCCGGACACGCCCTCGTTGAGCTTCACGATCGCTTGACTCAGCGTCGGACGCCTCGCGCGCATGCTCTGCACGCCGGCCACGATGTCGTCGACCGTGTGCAGGTCCTCGGCGCCGACCGGGCACCGCACCCCGAGTTCCTCGAACGTCCTGCGGCAGCCGGTCTTGCTGCCGAGGTCGGCAAGGCGTGGATCCGAGCCGTACATCGGGATACCCAGATTGAGGGCGACGTCCCGTTCGAGTCTCGTGGTGTTGTAGGGGATCAGGCGACAGCGGGCCGGGTTGGGGATCAGTGCCCGAATCTCCCGCAGAAGTCGCGGTCGCGCAAGTAGTTTCGCGCTGAGCGGGTCAGTCGAGGCATCACCGACCGGCACGAGCGTGAGCCGGGCGCGGGCATGGCTGGGGATGACCCCGGGAAGCAATCCGAGGTAGTACTCGACAATCGATTCGGAGATCGGCTGCGAGGTCACGTAGATCATGCGCAGTCTCGGCTGGCGGAGCAGCAGCAGCTGGAACAGCGCGCGTTCCTCCAGTGCAGCCATGACGGTTCCACTGCCGGGTGTGGTGCGCTCGATGCTGATCGACGGGACCACGACGACCGATTCGTCGGGCAGGCCGCGCCGCATCGCCTCCCAAACCTCCGGCATCGAAACCTGCAGATCGTCGAAGGAGCGGTAGCGCTCCTGTTCGTCGAGGTGCGACAGCGCTGTCATGTGCTCACCTGTCTTTCTTCAGTGCGGTGATGTTGTGGACCCGCACCAAGCGGCTGAATCCCTTGGGCTGCATATCGCCAACCATTTCCGATACGGCCACGTGCTCGGTGGCGGCGAGCACCCGGTCGGTGACCAATACCTGCCACGGGCCCGCGTCAGAACACAGCCGTGCGGCGAGATTCGTGACACTGCCGATGGCGGCGTAGTCGAAGCGGCCCTCGAAGCCGATTCTGCCAAGGGTGGCGAAGCCTTGGGCTATCCCGATCCCCACGGGCAGGTCGTGACCCCTCCGGACCCATTGTGCGGAAAGCGCTTTGACGGCGTCCCGCAGCTCCAACGCCATGCGGACGGCACGCTCGGCAGCATCGTCGCACGGAACCGGATCGTTGAAGAACACCATGATCCCGTCGCCGGTGAACCGCTCGAGCGTGGCTTCGTACGCGTGCACCAACGACCCGATGGCCCGGTGGTACTCGGTCAGCACGCCCATCACCTCCTCGGGCTCACTGGTCTCGGCGAAGGGCGTGAAGTTCCTGAGATCGGTGAAGACCACGACGATCTCGCGGCGATGGCTGCCCAGCAGGTTCTCATCGCCGATCACCAGCTCCGCCAGCTGTGGCGACAGGAAACGGCGCAGGCGGTTGGTGCGCTCCAACTCGGCGACCTGCCGGGCCACCCGAGTCTCGAGCTCGATGTTCCATTCGGTCAGCTCGGCGGTCTGGCGGCGGATCGTGTCGTGATACCGCTTGATGCGCGCCAGTGACGCCACCCGTGCGAGCAGCTCGCTCTTGTCGAACGGCTTGGTGACGAAGTCGTCGGCGCCCGACTCGAGGG
>DATFCF010000311.1:0-4488 GCA_035253445.1 Mycobacterium sp. | reverse complement strand
GCAGCTTGCCTGCGGCCGCCAGATGGTCGGGGACGGTGTCGGCAAGGATTTCCAGCGCCCGCTCGACTCGCGCGGCGGCGGCTACCGCGGCCCGTGCCGACCGCCGAAGGTTCGCGTCGTCGAAGTTGGCGAGCCGGTTGGCCGTCGCGCGGACCTCGCGGCGCATCCGGCGCTCCTCCCAGATCAACCGGGTGTCCTGGGCGCCCATCCGGGTCAGCAGCGCGCCGATGGCCTCGCCGTCGCGCACCACCACGCGGTCGCTGCCCCGCACCTCGCGGGCTTTCGCACTGACCCCGAGCCGCCGCGCCGCGCCGACGAGCGCCAGCGCCGCTTCCGGGCCTGGGCAACTGACCTCCAGCGCTGACGACCGGCCCGGCTCTGTGAGCGATCCGTGCGCCAAAAACGCTCCGCGCCAAGCGGCTTCGGCGTCGGCCACGCTGCCGCCGACAACCTGTGCCGGCAGACCCCGCACCGGCCGGCCCCGTAGATCGAGCAGACCGGTTTGCCTCGCCAACGCTTCCCCATCATTGGCCACCCGGACCACGTATCGCGTGCTCTTACGGATCCCGCTGGCCGACAGCACGTGCACGACGGCGTTGTAGCCGTACAGGTCGTAGATGTCCTTACGCAGACGGCGGGCGATGATCCCCAGGTCGACCTCGGCCTCGACGACGACCCGTCCTGACACGATGTGCAGACCGCCGGCGAAGCGCAGCAATGACGACACCTCGGCGCGGCGTGCACTCACCGAATTGACCGCCAACCGGCTGAGCTCGTCCTTGACCTCGGCTGTCATCGCCACGGGTCGTCACCTCTCGGTCCGTTCACTGTCGGCGTGGGCACGGTTGGCTCAATACTTGGCGTGGGAGCCATCCCACGGATGCGTACGCCCTCCAGAGCCGCGGCCAACCTCGCCGGGTCATGTAAAGGTGTACCAGGTCTGGACACGTCAGCAAACTCAACTCTGGCGTCGAGGATGTTCGCGGTGCGACGCAACTGCTCTCGCTCGCGTTCGCTGGGCACCCGGGTCGCGTCGACGATGATGTCGTGCACCGTGAAATCCGGCGCGTGCTGGGAGAGCACGTGGATGTGTCGCTCGACGGAGAATCCCGCCGTCTCCCCCGGTTCCGCCACCAGGTTCAGCACCAATGCTCGCCGGGCCTGGGTGGCCTGCAGCGCTGCGGCGAGTTCTGGCACCAGGACGTGAGGGATGACACTGGTGAACCACGATCCAGGCCCCAGCACGACGAGGTCGGCGGCCATGATGGCGTCCACCGCCTGCCGGGTGGCAGGCGGATCGCCTGGCAGCAGCCGGACCCGACGCACTTTGCCCACCGTCGTGGCGATCGCCACCTGGCCGCGGATCACCCGGCTCATCCGCGGATCGGACTCCAGGCCCGCCACGTCGGCCTCGATGCCCAACGCGATCGGGCACATTGGCAACACGCGGCCCTTGACCCCGAGCATGCGGCCCAGTTCGTCGAGCGCCGCCACCGGATCGGCCAGCACCTCGTTGAGGCCGGCCAGCATCAGATTTCCGATCGGATGGCCGGCGAGCGCACCGCTGCCGCCGAACCGGTGCTGAATGATGGTGGCCCACAATCTGCCGTGCGGGCTGTCAGATGCCAACGCCGCCAACGCCATTCGCAAATCGCCGGGAGGCACTACGTCCAGTTCGCCGCGAAGCCGCCCCGAGGACCCGCCGTCGTCGGCGACGGTGACCACCGCGGTGACGTGTGGCGTGAGCCGGCGTGCCGCCGACAACGTTGCGTAGAGTCCGTGCCCGCCGCCGAGCGCGACGATCCGCGCACTCATTCGCGGCCCAAATCCCGATGCAACACACGCACCGTGAGCTCGTCACCGCCCTGCAGACGCGCCGCCAGCGCCTCGGCCATCGCGACGCTGCGATGTTTGCCGCCGGTGCAGCCGATGGCAACGGTCATGTAGCGCTTTCCTTCCCGGCGATATCCCTGGATGACGACGTCCAGCAGTTGATGGTAGGTGTCCAGGAACTCCACGGCGCCCGGCTGACCCAGCACGTAGTCCCTGACCGCTGGATGCTGACCGGTGTGCGGCCGCAACTCGTCCACCCAGTGCGGGTTGGGCAGGAAGCGCACATCCATCACGGTGTCGGCGTCCATCGGCAATCCATATTTGTACCCGAACGACTCCACCGTGACATTGGTGTGCGCGACGGCCTCGCCTCCGAAGGCTCGTTCGATGCTCTCGCGCAGCGCAGGCACCGACAGCGTCGACGTGTCGATCACCAGGTCAGCTGCGGCACGCACTGGCGCGAGCATCGCCCGCTCGGCAGCAATGCCTTCTGCCAGAGTCTGATTACCCTGCAACGGGTGGCTGCGGCGGTTCTGCTCGTAGCGCCGCACCAGGATGTCGTCGGAAGCCTCCAGGAACAGCACCCGCGGGGTGATGTTACGGGTGGCCAGATCGCTTCTCACCCAGTCCAGATCGCCGGTGAAACCGCGTGACCGCACGTCCATCACCACCGCCAGCTGGGTGATGCGTGAGCCCGCGGCCAGGCCCAGCTCGACCATCCGCGCGATCAGTTCGGGCGGCAGGTTGTCGGCGACATACCAGCCGAGATCCTCCAGCACCTTCGCGGCTGTACCCCTGCCCGCACCGGAGAGCCCGGTCACCAGGACAACGTCGATACCCGATTCAGCCGCACCTTCATCGCCGGCGCTCTCGCGCAGTCCCTCGTGCATATGTTCTGTCATCCCGATGCCCTGCTCTGATCATTGCCGATTACGGGCTCGGGCGCTTCGGAATCGGGTGGGACGCCAAGCGCCTCCAGCACGGCCCTCGCCGTCGAGACACCGATGCCGGGTACCGCGGTGATCTCCTCGACGCTGGCCTCCTTCAGCCTGGCAACCGAACCGAAATGTGTGACCAGCGCTTTGCGGCGGTGCTCGCCCAGTCCGCGCACGGAGTCCAGGGCTGATGCCGTCATTCGCTTGGATCGCTTGCTGCGGTGGTAGGTGATCGCAAACCGGTGCGCCTCGTCACGCACGCGCTGCAGCAGATAAAGCCCATCGCTGTTGCGGGGCATGATGACGGGGTCCGGCTCCGAGGGCACCCACACCTCCTCGAGGCGCTTGGCCAGTCCGATCACCGCGACGTCAGAAACGCCGAGCTCGTCGAGTGCCGCCTGCGCCGCATTGACCTGTGGGGCGCCGCCGTCGACCACGAACAGGTTCGGCGGATAGGCGAACTTGCGCGATTTGCCTTCTGGTGCAAGCTCGGTCGGGTGCTGGGTGTCGTGCAAGTGCCGATAGAACCGCCGCCGCGTCACCTCGGCGATCGACGCGACGTCATCCGAGCGGCCTTCACCGGCGGCCTCCCTGATTGCGTAGTGGCGGTAATCCGACTTGCGCGGCAGCCCATCTTCGAACACCACCAGCGACGCCACCACATCGGTGCCCTGCACGTGGCTGATGTCGACGCACTCGATGCGCAGTGGCGCCTCAGCCAGGCCGAGAGAATCTTGGATACTTTGCAGCGCAGCCGATCTCGCGGTGAAGTCGCCTGCCCTCTTGAGTTTGTGCTGTGTCAGCGCGTCCTGCGCGTTGCGCTTCACGGTTTCGGCAAGCGCTCGCTTGTCCCCGCGCACCGGCACCCGCAGCGACACCCGGGAACCGCGCAACGCAGACAACCAGGTAGCCAATTCGTCGGAGTTGTCTGGCAGACACGGGACAAGCACCTGACGCGGCACAGGATTCGTTGCCTCGTCGGCCGCACCGTTCAGCTCAGCCTGGTCGCCGTAGAACTGTGTCAGGAACTGCTCGACAAGATGCCCCTGGGTGGATTCTCCTGGCTCGCCAGACTTTTCGACGATCCAGCCACGCTGGCCGCGCACCCGCCCACCGCGGACGTGGAACACCTGGACGGCTGCTTCCAATTCGTCCTCGGCGAATGCCACCACGTCGGCGTCGGTGCCGTCGCCGAACACCACCGCCTGCTTTTCCAGGGCGCGCTTCAGCGCCGAGATGTTGTCGCGCAGCCGGGCCGCCCGCTCGAAGTCGAGTTGCTCGGCGGCCTCGTTCATTTGCTGTTCCATATCGCGGGCGAGCCGGTCGGTCTTGCCCGCGAGGAAGTCGCAGAAGTCGAGCACAATCTGGCGGTGTTCGGACGCGGAGACGCGGCCGATACACGGCGCAGAGCACTTGTCGATGTAGCCGAGCAAGCACGGCCGGTCAATCTGCTTGTGCCGCTTGAAGACTCCCGCAGAACATGTGCGAGCCGGAAAAACCCGGGTGAGCAGATCGAGTGTCTCGCGAATGGCCCAGGCGTGCGAGTACGGTCCGAAGTAACGGACACCCTTGCGCCGTGCTCCGCGGTACACCATCAGCCGCGGGTACTCTTCGTTCAGCGTGACGGCCAGCACCGGATACGACTTGTCGTCGCGATAGCGGATGTTGAACCGCGGGTCGAACTCCTTGATCCAGTTGTATTCCAGCTGCAGCGCCTCGA
>DATFCF010000310.1:0-4396 GCA_035253445.1 Mycobacterium sp. | reverse complement strand
CGGCGCAGAGACGCGATCGCCCGCGGTGCGGTGGCCGGGTCAGGCCATGCCCCAAGGGCTGCGGCGGTGAGCACCGGTCGGGGGCCGATCTCGAGCAAGAGTTTGCAATTCAGATCGGAGAGGGTGCGCACACTCTTGGCGAATTCCACAGGCTGGCGCGCATGCCGGCGCCAATAAGCGCCATCAAGCTTCACGCTCGTGCCGAGCGCGGCGCCGGTGCGGTTGTCAATCAGAATCCGTTGTGGCGTATCGAAATTGAACCGCTGCGCATACGACTCGAATTCGTCGAGAATCGGGTCCAGCAGCGCCGAGTGGAACGCATGGCTGGTGTCGAGCCAGTCGCACCGGACACCGGAGGCCGCCAATTCGGCCACGGCCTTCTCGAGATCCTTTGTGGGTCCGGACAATACGGTGTTAGCGCCGTTGTAGGCGGCGACCGACAGCGTGGGGAACTCGTCGGTGAGGCTCTCGACACGATCGGCGGCGGCGAACACTGCGACCATCCGGCCACCCGCAGGCAAGCTGCCGAAAAGGCGGCCGCGCTCGGCCATCAGCAGCGCGCCGTCCTCGAGACTGAACACGCCGGCGACGCAGGCCGCCGAATACTGGCCGACGCTGTGGCCCAGCACCACGTCGGGTTCGAAGCCCCACGACTGCCAGAGGCGGGCCAGGCCCATCTCCACCGCGAACAAAGCGGGCTGTGCGTAGCTGGTCTGCTGCAGCGTTTCTCGGGCGTCATGCTCTTCGCACGAGCGCTCATCGGCGTCATGCTCTTCGCGCAAGCGCTCATCGGCGTCCGGGCTGTCCCTATCGAAAATCACGTCCAGCAATGGCTTTTCGAGAACGTCGGCGATCGCTGCCGCGCAACGATTCAGCGTGTCGGCGAACACCGGCTCGGTGTCGAACAACTGCCGGGCCATGCCGGGGTACTGGCTGCCTTGACCGGTGAACAGCCACGCCGTCTTCGGTGTGTCGTGGGATTCCCCACGAACCAAACCGGGTGCCGGGCGGTCGTCCGCAAGCGCGCCGAGGAGCTCGACGGCGGATTCTCTCGAATTGACCACCAACGCGGCTCGGTGTTCCAGGTGTGCTCGCCCTGCCCCGGCGGTGAAGCACACGTCCGCCAGGGTGGCCTCCGGGTGTGCGTTCAGCCAGCTGCGGTATTGATCGGCGACCTGCACCAGGGCGGCGGGCGTCCGTGCCGAGAGCGGAAGAATGCTGAATCGGTCCGCGGGCTGCTCGTGCGGACCCGGTGCTGCAGGGGGCGCTGTTTGCGCAGCCGCTACTGGAGCTTCTTCGAGGATGACGTGCGCGTTGGTTCCGGCGAACCCAAACGAGCTGACTCCCGCGATACGGGGCCGATCATTGCGCTCCCAGGGGATGGTCTCCTTGACGACCTCCACTGCAAGCCGGTCCCAGGGAATGTGCGGCGACGGGTTTTCGAAGTGGAGGTGCTTCGGCAGTAACTCGTGTTCGAGCGACAGGATGACCTTGATGACGCCGGCGATCCCCGCAGCTGCTTCCAGGTGCCCGATGTTCGTCTTCGCCGAGCCGATCAACAGCGGCCGGCCGGGTTCGCGTCCGGCGCCGTATACCGCACCTGCGGCCTGGGCCTCGATCGGATCGCCCAGCGAGGTCCCGGTGCCGTGTGCTTCCAGGTATCCGACCTCGCTGGGTTCGAGATCGGCGCGCCTCAGCGCATCGGCGATAACCCGTTGCTGCGCAACGCCATTCGGCACCGTCAAGCCGCCCGATGCGCCGTCCTGATTGATCGCGCTGCCGCGGATCACGGCCCGAATCCGGTCACCGTCGCGGATCGCGTCCTCGAGCCGCTTGACGACGATGACACCGCAACCCTCGCCACGCACATAGCCGTCCGCGGCCGCGTCGAATGTCTTGCACCGACCGTCAGGCGCGAGCATCTGCGCGTTGGAAAACGTGATCATGGTCGCCGGAGTGAGCAGGACGTTCGCGCCGCCGGCCAGTGCAAGGTCACATTCGCCCAAGCGCAGCGCCTGGCACGCCTGATGGATGGCCACCAGCGATGAGCTGCACGCCGTGTCCACGGCGACCGCGGGACCCTGCAGCCCCAAGCGATAGCTGATTCGTCCCGCCGCTGCGGCATTTGACGTCCCGATGGCCATGTAGGCCTCGATCTCGGGGTACGTCAGCTCGTCGGATGCCATTCCCAGGTAGTCGTGGGTGGCCAAGCCCACGAACACGCCGGTGTTGGTGCCGGCCAGCGCCGACGGCGCGGTGCCCGCATGCTCCACCGCACGCCACGCCGTCTCCAGCAAAAGCCGGTGCTGCGGGTCCATCATCCTGACCTCGCGCGTCGACATCCCGAAGAACGGCGCGTCGAACCCCGTCACGTCATCGACGAAACCCGCACGGCGGGTCACCACCTTGCCGGGCGCACCGGGCTCTGGGTCGAAGAATTCGTCGACATCCCAGCGGTCCCTGGGCACGTCCGATATCGCGTCGCGGCCCTCGCGTAGTACGTCCCAAAACCCGTCGGCATCCGGGGCGCCAGGGAAACGAGCTGCGTAGCCGACGATTGCAAAACGCGGCGCCGGCCCGAACGGATGTCCGGCGGATCCCATGCCGTTGTCCTCCTTGCATCGGCGGGCAGAACGTGACTCTGCGAGACACCTGTCGCGCCTGGAGATCACAGTCCCCCGACAGGACACTATTGCACGGGCACCTGTGGCATGCGCGGCGTCGCTGTCGGGGGTTCGGCCGGCGCTGGGTGACTGTTATCGAACCGAGGGTATGTTGACGCAGCAACGGGTGATGCCGGAGCCGGAGCGGGCTGTAGTGGGAGTACGGAGAGGACCGAGTTTTGCGCATCGGGAAGATCACGGTCGGCGCCCTTGACGAGTGGTCGTTGACTCCAGGTTCGGTCACCTCCTGGCATCCGACGGCCGCGGCTGCCGAAGTGGCGCGACGAGCGCCGGTCAGCTCGGTGCCGGTCAGCTACATGCAGCGCCAACATCTCCGCAATTACTGCGAACGGACCGCCGCGGGACTGACCTTTTCCCGGCAGATCATCGCTAGCTGTGAAGTGCCCGGCCAGTGTGATATTTCGGCCATGGATCACGCCGTCAACGCATACCTACGTCGGCACGACACGTTCCGCAGTTGGTTCGAACAGACCGGTGATGGAGACTTCATCCGGCATGCCATCGACGATCCGGCTGACATTGAATTCGTGCCCGTCGATCAGGGCAACCTGACGGTTGATGAAATACGCGCTCACGTCGTGGACATACCGAATCCGTTGGAGTGGGGCTGCTTCACTTTCGGGATAGTCCAGAACGAGAACGACTTTACGTTCTTTGCCGCCATGGATCACGTGCACGGGGATGCGACGTTGATCGGAACAACGATGCTGGAAGCCAACGGAATGTATTCCGCGCTGAGCGGAGGCGGTCAGGCCCTTACGCTTCCCGATGCCGGTAGCTTTGACGATTTCTGTGTCCGCGAGCGCGAGCACACGTCTGCGTTGACGGTGGATTCGCCGGGGGTAAAAGCGTGGATTGACTTCGCGGAGAACAACAGTGATGGCTTTCCTGAATTCCCGCTTCCGCTGGGTAATCCGCAGGAGTCGACCAGCAGCGGCATGACCTCCGAAATCCTGATGGACACCGCCCAGACGGAACGCTTCGAATCAGCGTGCACGGCGGCCGGCGCACGTTTCGTCGGTGGCTTGTTCGCTTGTCTAGGCTTGGTGGAGCACGAGTTCACCGGTGCTCTCACCTATTACGGCCTCACGCCGAGGGATTCCCGCACAGCCAGCGACAATTTCATGACGCAGGGCTGGTTTACCGGTTTGATCCCGATCACCGTCCCGATAGCCGCGACCTCTTTCAGCGATGCCGCATGGGCAGCGCAGAACTGTTTCGATTCGGGCCTGGACATGTCGAGTGTGCCGTACTACCGCGTATTGGAATTGGCGCCGTGGCTGAATTGGCCGCGGCCAAACTTTCCGGTGTCGAACTTCCTGCACGGTGGCGCTGCTCCGCTCAACGCCATCCTTGCAGCGGCCGATATGGGCCTTGCGAACAATATCGGGATCTACCCTGACGGCCGGTATTCGTACCAATTGACCATCTACATCTTCCGTTACGGGGAGGGCACGGCGATGGCGATCATGCATCCCGACAATCCCGTCGCCCAGAAATCGGTCACCCGCTACATGGAGGCGATGAAGTCGGTGTCCGTACGGGTCGCTGACAGCGGGCACTGGGGACGCGTCGCATAGCGTGGAGCACCTCGATGGATGACCTTTCGGGGGCTATGCCGCGATCGCGCAGTTTCCGATCGGGGGTGAGGGCGATATGCGACGGTTAGCCGATCTCGTGGTGCGGTGGCCCTGGGCGGTGATCGGGGTCTG
>DATFCF010000309.1:0-3484 GCA_035253445.1 Mycobacterium sp. | reverse complement strand
GCATCCGCTTTCGGGATTCAGTCCGGCCGCCTCGGCCTGCTCGAGCAACGGCCGACCGTCATCGGTGGCGCTCACGCCACTGTCGGCGAAAGACACTCGGCCACCCGTCGATTCGGTTGTGAACACCGGCGGGACGAAGCTCTCGGAGCTCACATTCGTGCAGTGCGCCCGAACGGCCTCGACCAGCGCCGGCGGACCGCAGGCGTATACGGCGTCCGGCGACGGCATCGCGGCGTCGAGATGGTCCGCATCGAAGTAGCCGTCCAACTCACCGGCTTCCGGCGACCGGGTGTAGCCGTGCAGCACGTTGACTCCCGGCGTCGCAGCCAGCTCGTCGCGGTAGCACGCCTCTTGCGGAGTGCGCGCGTAGTGGATGAACGCGATCTCGCGATCGGAAGCGCCTCGGCCGCGCTCGGACATCAACGTGCGCAACATCGACATCACCGGGGTGATCCCGCTGCCACCGGAGACGAAAAGGATCCGGCGTGGCCGGACCGGAGAGAGGGTGAAGTCCCCGCCGACGGAGTCCAGCCCGACGATCATGCCGGGCCGGGCGTGCTCGCAGAGATAGGTCGACACCAGGCCGCCGTCATGGTGGCCGATGGTCAGCTCGATGTACGAAGAGCCTTCGGCGCTGGCCGGTGAATACGGACGCGTGCGCCGGCGGCCGTTGATCTCGACGGTGAGGTTGATGTGCTGCCCGGCGCGAAAGCCCGCGAAGGCTCGATTGGGCTCCAGTGTGAGCGTGACGCTGCGCGGGGTCTGCCGCCGAACCGCGACCACCTTCGCCCTGGCGTCGCCCGAGGTCCAGGTCGGTTCGACCAGTTCGGTGTACCGGTCCACGCCATGCGGACCGGTAAGCAGGTCTACCAGCGGCGAGGCGAGCACCTTGTCTCGAAAGCCCCGCGTCAAAGTTTGAGTGAACATGTGTACACCGTGCGCTGTGGTAAACAGGTCCGTCAACAGATTTCAGCAGGTTGTGGTAGGTAACACATAGTGAACAGTCGTACGCCCAGCTCACATACGGGTAGATCGGGCCGGTCAAGCAGGTCTCGATCGCGGGACACTCTCTCCCGGGAAGAGCGCAAGGAGGCCACCCGGCGGGCCATCGTCGCCGGCGCGCTGCGACTGCTCGAGGACCGCAGTTTTTCCGCGCTGAGCCTGCGGGAAGTCACTCGCGAGGCGGGGATCGTGCCCGCGGCGTTCTACCGCCACTTCGAGTCGATGGAGGCGCTCGGCCTGGTCCTCATCGACGAGTCTTTTCGCACGCTGCGGGACATGCTCCGGGGCGCCCGCGCCGGCAAACTCGATCCGAACCGGGTCATCGAGTCGTCCGTCGACATCCTCATCGACGGCGTCAACGAACGCCGTGAGCACTGGCGCTTCATCGGACGTGAGCGCTCCAGCGGGGTGACGGTGCTGCGCTACGCGATCCGCACCGAGATCCGCTTGATCACATCGGAGTTGGCGATCGACCTGGCTCGCTTCCCCGGCCTCAACACATGGAGCAGTGAGGACCTGAACATCCTGGCCAGCCTTTTCGTCAACGCGATGATCGTGATCGCCGAGGCCCTCGAGGACGCCAACGATGCCGCGGCGGTCGAAGAGATCAAGCGCACCGCCATCAAGCAGCTACGGATGATCGCCGTCGGTGTCGCCGGCTGGCGCAGCGCCGGTTAAGAGCGGTTAGCGTGTGGCGCATGCCGCACCTCGAACTGGTCTACCCGCGTCCGGACATCGCCGTCCTGACGCTGAACAGGCCCGAAAAACTCAACGCGCTGTCCTACGCGCTGGTGCAGGACCTGCACGCCGCACTCGATGAGATCGGCGCCGACAACGAGTGCCGGGTGGTGGTGCTCACAGGCGCGGGCCGCGGGTTCTGTTCGGGTCTGGACCTCGGCGATCCCAACCCACCGGAAACCGGTGGCGGCACAGAGTTCCCGCGGTCGGGGATGCGCTGGCAGGAACGCATCGCCGATCTCACAGCCCGCCTGCATCGACTCCGGCAGCCGGTGATCGCCGCAGTCAACGGCGCCGCCTACGGAGGCGGGTTCGGCATCGCCCTTGCCTGCGATATCCGTATCGCCTCAGAGTCGGCGCAATTCTGCACTCAATTCATCAAGTTGGGCATCGGTGGCTGCGACATCGGCGTCAGCTATACGCTGCCGCGGATCATCGGCGCAGGCCCGGCCTTCGATTTGATCTTGACCGCGCGAGCGGTGGATGCCCACGAGGCGCTGCGACTGGGCCTTGTGTCGCGGCTATCGCCCGACTCGGTTCTCGACGACGCTATGGAGATTGCCGAAACATTGTGCGGTTACGGCAAATTCGGCTTGGAATCGACCAAGCAGGTGATGTGGGCCAACCTCGACGCGCCCAGTTTGGAGACCGCACTGCACCTGGAGAACCGTAGCCAGATCCTGGCGGGCACCAGTGGGGTGATGGGCGAGGCTAGCGAGGGGTTCCGCCGCCGTCCGCAATGATGACCTGCCCGGTGATGTAGCTACCGGCGTCGGACGTCAATAGCAGTGCAGGGCCGACCATTTCGTCCGGTTTCGCCAGCCGCTTCATGAACGACGATTCCGTCATGTAGTCGATGGCGTCCTGCGGGTTGTTTCGCATCATGTCGGTGTCGACCGGTCCCGGCGCCAGCGCGTTGACCCGGATGCCGAACGGAATGAACTCGGCGGCCATCGACCGCGTGTACGACATCAGCGCGGCCTTGCCTCCTGCGTACAAGGCCAGCCCCGGCGTGAAGATGAACGCGGCCGTCGACACCATGTTCAGTATTGCGGCGTGCGGGCTGGCCTTCAGGTACGGCAGCGCCTGCTGCACCAGAAACAGCGGGCCGCGAAGGTTGACCGCATATGACTTGTCCCACGCCTCCTGCGTGACCTGGCCTATCGGCTGGGCGAGCGGATTGGCGGCGTTGTTCACCAGTACGTCGATGCCGCCGAACTCGTCGACCGTCCGTTGCACGAGCGCACCGAGATCGTCGATGTTTCCGAGATGCGCAGGCACGCCGATGGCCTGGCCGCCGAGCCCACGCAGGTGCTCTGCGGCCTGTTCGCAGGCCGCAGGTTTGCGACTGGCCACGACCACCTTCGCGCCGGCCAGCACGAAACCTTCGGCGAGCGCGAGGCCGATGCCTCTGGTTCCACCAGTCACGATCACGGTTCGGCCGGTCATATCGAAGAGGCGAGCAAAGGCGTCGCGATTCACGCGGTCAGTAGACCACGTAGCGTTCAGTCAGCGAGAGACCTTGTCGACGCGCCTGCCATCCACGAAGCCACAGACCGTGGCCATGCACGTCGATCTTGCGCGGCGACAGGACAAGTAACATGCCGGCCTCGCGAACCGACAGAGTTGCAAGACCTCGAAAACGTCGTCGGGCAAATGATTTGCTCCCGCAGAGCGGGCCGCGGGACGCGAGGGGCATGATACGGCCACCGGAGACCCGCAGCGGCCGTCTCGAAACCAACGG
>DATFCF010000308.1:0-2397 GCA_035253445.1 Mycobacterium sp. | reverse complement strand
AGGCAGCACGTCCGCTTCGACTTGATCGATTCCGACTTTCTTCGCGACTGCCTCCGCCGTCGTGCGGTTGTCGCCGGTTAGCATGACGACAGTGACGCCTTGCCGCTGCAAGTCCTGGATCGCTTCTCGAGCGGATTCCTTGATTGGATCGGCGACACCCACCAGCCCTGCTGGCTTTCCGTCAATCGCGATCAGCATGATCGTTTGCCCATCCCGGCGGAGCGCGTCTGCGCGTTCAACGAGCGCCGCAGAGGAGACATTCAGAGACTCCATGAACTTTAGATTGCCGATCGCGATTTGTCGGCACTCGACATTGCCCTGGACGCCTTTGCCGGTCGTCGACGCAAAGTCCTGCACTTGCGCCAAGGTGATCGCTCTCTCACGCGCGCCCGCCACGATCGCGGCCGCGAGGGGATGCTCGCTTACATTCTCCAAGCTGGCGGTGAGTCGTAGAACGGTCGCCTCGTCAAAACCAGCCGCAGGCTCGACGGTCGTAAGCCTCGGTTTGCCCTCGGTCAACGTGCCGGTCTTATCGACAACGATCGTATTGACTTGTTCCAGCACCTCCAGCGCCTCCGCGTTGCGTAGCAGAACGCCAAGTTCCGCGCCGCGCCCGGTGCCGACCATGATGGACATGGGAGTCGCCAGGCCCAACGCGCACGGGCACGCAATGATCAGGACGGCGACTGCATTGACCAGAGCATGTGCAAAACGCGGCTCCGGTCCGAAGAAGCCCCACACGACGAATGTGACGATTGCCACGAGGATGACGATGGGAACGAACCAGCCGGACACGGTGTCGGCGAGGCGTTGGATCGGTGCCCTCGAGCGCTGCGCCTCGCTCACCATGCGAACGATCTGGGCGAGCAGCGTCTCTGCGCCCACGCGCTCTGCCGTCATGACGAATGTGCCGGTACCGTTCACCGTCCCGCCCGTCACCTTGGCCTCAGCCGTCTTTTCCACGGGAATCGGTTCGCCGGTAACCATTGACTCGTCTATCGTCGTCGCGCCTTCGGAAACGCTGCCATCAACAGGGACCCGTTCGCCCGGCCGAACGCGAAGCCGGTCGCCGATGTGAACATGCTCGACAGGAATATCTTCTTCACGACCGTCGGGGTGCAGTTTCCTGGCGGTCTTGGGCGCAAGTCCAAGCAAGTTCCGAATCGCCGCGCTTGTCCCAGCGCGAGCGCGGAGCTCCAGCACCTGGCCCAAAAGCACCAGAACAACGATGACCGCTGCCGGTTCGAAGTAGACAGCCACTTCGTGACCCATGTAGAACGACAGTGGAAAAAGTCCCGGCGCCAAGGTCGCAATCACGCTGTACCCGTACGCCGCGCCGACGCCAAGAGCGATGAGCGTGAACATGTTCAGGTTCAGCGTCCGCGCCGACGCCCAACCGCGCTGGAAGAACGGCCAGCCGCCCCACAACACCACCGGTGTCGCAAGGGCCAGCTCGATCCAATTCCTCCAGCCGGCGGGCAAACGGTGCAGAAGATCGCCAGGCAGGAATTCCGCAACCATGAACCCGAGAATTGGAATAGTCAACGCCAGCGACCACCAGAATCGTCGCGTCATGTCCTGCAACTCTTCGTTCGGTTGCTCCTCGAGCGTCACGTTGACCGGTTCGAGCGCCATGCCGCAGATGGGGCACGAGCCAGGACCCTTCTGCCGAATTTCGGGATGCATCGGGCACGTGTATTCGTCCTCGGGATCGGTAGGAGTTACTGGGGCACGCTTCGCGCCGAGGAACTGCTCCGGATTTGCCCGAAACTGTTGAAGGCACGCATCGCTACAAAAGTGGAAGGTCTGGCCGTTATGCTCCGCGGTTCCGACCGCATCGGCCGGTGAGATGCTCATTCCGCAAACGGGATCGATAACCTCTTGTGAGTTGTGCTGATGCTGATGGTGCTGATGCGTCGCCATTACGGCCTCCAACCTGATAACGCGAAAGCTGGGATTGCATTACAGGCTGGAACGCTGCCGGGTTGACCGGCAGCGCGCCTGAGCCGCTACTTGGCGAATTTGGCGGGATTCCCGTCGAACTTTGCCTTACAGCCGTTCGAGCAGAAGTAGTAGGTCTTACCTTGGTACTGCGACTGACCAGCTGCTTTTGCTGGGTCGACCTGCATACCGCATACGACGTCCTTTTCCATGACTTCCTCCTATCTATTTAACGCGGAGGTGCGTTGTTCATTGCACGCCTGAGGGACGCGACGACTTGCATGTGCAATCCACGCACCCATGTTCTGCACAGGCGCCACACGCCTGAGTTACACGCTTCCTCAACGCCTCACGAGCACGGTGCACGCGGACGCCGGCATTCGTTGAACTGAGCCCATGCTGTTCCGCGAAGGCCTTCACCGGCGTTCCGTTCACCTCGATTGAGAGCAGCGCTTC
>DATFCF010000307.1:0-11850 GCA_035253445.1 Mycobacterium sp. | reverse complement strand
TGAGGGGCCCAAAGGCGTCGACGTACTTCCTGTCGGTGGACGGTGGTGATCAAAGCGGTCTTGCGGCCTGCTCCACAGCTGGCGCGCCCGGGGTTGCCGATTGAGACATCACCGCGCGTGCGCCGATTCCTGGAGAGGACCCTGACGCGGCGAGCGGGACTGTGGCCGGCGGCGAGCGCCGAGGCTTGTCAGCACTGCTGCGCGCCAACGGCTGTTCGCGACCGGCCGGCCCCGCCACGCCTGGGATTGAATGGTCTTTCCATAAAGCCAGTTAGACGATTCCCTGCGCTAATTCGCTTTCTGGGCCAATGCTGGCCGCTTTTCGCGACAGTAGTCGAGGCGACTGGCGACTAGGAAAAGCTGCGCCTAGCAATCGACGGCACGAGAGCTATTTGGAGAACGTAGTTCGGCTCGCCACGAGCCGATCTCATGAGAGATCCGCACGGAAGCCGTCGTGCACCGTGCGCTCAGGCTGCACTGCTTAGGATATTCTTTATTTTTTGAGCAAGCTCCTTTTTTCTATATGGCTTCGGCAGGAACTCGACGTCGGCCCCGAGCTGTTCACGATCGATCAACATGCCCTCGAAATATCCGGAGACGAAGAGCACCTTGAGGCCGGGCCGCATCTCCAATGCTCTGGCCGCGAGCGCACGAGCCGTCGGCTGACCCGGCATAACGACATCTGTGAAGAGCAGGTCGACGTTCTGGTCCCGTTCGAGCACGGCAAGCGCTTCTGCTCCGCTCGCAGCCGGGATGGCGTGATAGCCGAGGCTGCTGAGCATTTCCACCGCCTCTTCCAAGACGGTATGGTCGTCGTCGACAACGAGAATCCGGGCAGTGCCGCGAAAGGTCTGGGGCGTCTGTCCCTCCAGCCATTTCAACGCCTTGGTGAGGTTGCTGAACAGCCTCACCGGTCGTTGTCCCTGCGACAGATTGATGTAGCGTCGTGCTATGTCGGTCGTTTGGTCGGAGGTGGCAATGACCGCTAATGCTCCAAGGACTTCGACCGCGCCAAGGCCATTTATACTGGCGGCGAATGCCATTACCTCGTCCGGCCGGAACCCCACCTGCATGCGACGGGCATCGAATAGCTTCGGATAGGCCAGTACGCCTTCCAGCTGGAGCCGGTGGAGATTGTCGAACACTTCGACGGCTTCGATCCGACCAGTTGCTTCGATCTTAACCAAAAGCTTGTGATGATCGACAACAATACGCAGCGGCACGTACTCCTCCATCCAGTCACCGAACTGACTCGCACGACAAAGCCATTGGCTTGTGCGGGGAACTGTAAGGAGCAGAGAAGCTATCCGGAGTGGGCGACGAATGGCAATTTCGCGACTGGAATGCAATTGTTAGTTCTCCCTGAACTTCCACAATTGCGTGATGCCCAGCATTCGCTTCCACGCGCAAAGTGGTAGCGGTGAAGGTCCCTTGCGCGATACAGCTGCAAGGCAACCGAGGGTCGCAGACTCGGAAATGGCCGCCGCGAGGCGCTCGCAACCAAAGACGGCAGCAATAGATCATGGAAACTACCGGTCGTGCTGCGATCAGACGTCGCCCGGCATTTGTTTGGTTCGGCGAAGCCGTCACGCTCTTTTTGCGGGATCGCTATTCTCCTAGCCCACCATCAGTTCCAGGCTTGGAGACTGCTCGTTTGCGAGCAGCATATGGTACGGTGAAGGCGCTACGAAGGTAATAGGGTCCACTTGAGGCTCTGCACGGCTGCGGGACCGGGCCATCAACTCCATAGAGTGTGCATCCTCGATTAGCCTAGTCCCGGTCTAGAGGTTGACGACTTAGACATGAGCCTTTTCCCCTTCGCCATTACCTAAGCGAGCGCTCACGTCTCCGAAGCGGTCGCTCCTTTCGTACGCCCGCAGCCTAGTTCCGGTATTTCAATCCATAGTTGCATCTGGATGCGCCGGCTCAGCCGCCCGCTTTCGTGCGTGTGACCCGTGAAACGTCGCCTACACGGGCGGAGTTGAATGACCAGCTACCCTAGTATCTTGAAGTGCGACTGCAATTCTGGACTGCAAATTCTTCTGTTTGCCGATGTAACCGATGTGCTATTTCTGTGACCGAAACATAGTTATTGCATCGCAGAGGCGTATTTCGGCGGATGTGGCACAGATTGGGTGCCAGGGACATGGGGATACTGCGTGATGAGTATGGTTCTCGAACCCCGTCTATTGTTCGACGGGAGCGTCGGAGCGACAACGAGGCCAAATACGGCCAGTGACACTGGAGACGGGCACACCGACCCCAGCCGGCAAACGAGAGACGCAGGGGCCGACCATCCTCCGGCAGCAGGTGCCCCGCAGAGCCATAATGCGGCCGGCGAAAAAGGAAACGGCCAAGATAAGTCCACCGACGCACCGCCGACGTCTGATCCCGCGGTTGCCCAGCAGGAAGCGGCCGCGCCCACGGCTTCCGGACAAAATCACCAAAACATCGAACATTTCGACTCCGTCCTGTTCGTCGATCCGCGGGTTTCGGGCTGGCAGACGCTGGCGGCAAGCGTTTCGGCAGACACGAAAGTCATCGTTATCGATCCGACCCTCGACGGTATCGGGCAGGTCACCAAGGCGCTCGACGGCATGACCGGGGTCAAGGAAGTCGACTTCCTGAGCTATGGGCAGTCGGGTCAGATCGAGTTCGGCGCGGGCATGGTCAACGACGCCACGCTGCAGGCGAATGCGCACGACATCGCCGGCTGGCGCAACAGCTTGGCCGACAATGCGCAGATCCAGTTCTGGGGCTGCGATGTCGGCGCCGGTGATGCTGGCGCCGCGTTCGTCAACGATCTGCACGCTCTGACCGGCGTCGGGGTCGCCGCATCGACGGACGCCACCGGTGTCGCCTCGCTGCACGGCGATTGGACGCTGGAGCGCACCGCTGGCGCCGTGATCGAGCGGGTGCCTTTCTCGGCCGACGCGGTAGCGTCCTACGGCTACGTACTCGACGCCCCGATCCCGACCGTAACCATCACTGGCCCGACCGATGTGTTGCTTGGCAACACCTTCACCGAGACGGTGAGTTTCGAGAACGCAGCCAGCACCGGCGTCGGCTACGGACCATTCATCGAGGTCTACGTGCCGGCAACGACCGGTACCGGAGCATCGGAACGGGCAACCCTCACCTCGGCTACCTATCTCGGCGCCGCAGTCAACTTCCAGACCATAACCCTGTCCGACCAGATCACGGGCCATGTCGGCACGGTCGGCGGATATAATCCACTGATGCTCGATTCGAGCGGCAACGCCACGTTCATTGCCGCGCCTGCCGGCTTCAAGAGCGGCGACACCCTGTACGTGCTGACGCTGCCATTCGGCAGTTTCACGCCCGGGCAGCCGAAAGCCGACATCGCGCTGAACTTCGCGCTCGACAACAGGAGTGACCTCAGCAGTTCGGGCGGCCTCAACATCGCAGCGATCGGCGGCTTCCAATACGGCGCCGACGCCCTCAACAACCCGTCCACCGATCCCTCGATCCGCGGCATTGACGGCACGCCGGGCGGCAGCACTGCCGCCGACGGCCTCGTCACCGCCTCATCGAACGTCAAGCTGATCGACGTCACGGCCCAGGTGAACACTTATCCGGGCGAGGGTGAGACCGCGACCGGCCCGACCTTCCCGGGCAATTACACCATAACGCTCACGCCCGCACCGGCCGTCTCTGGAGATCCGCTCTCCAATCTCGATTTCACGCTGAACCTGCCGAACGACGTGCAGTACACGGGCGGAACGATCGCCATCTCCGGCGGCGGCACCGCAACCATCGTACCCAACAGCGGCAGCCCCGGCGGCGTGCTGAAGGTACACTTCAACAGCCTGAGCAGCGCGCAGACGATCAGCATCCCGATCTATGTTCCGCAGGTCGCTGGTACCAGCGCGCAGGTGCTGGATCCCGGCACCGGCGCTCCGGTGCAGATCGACCTCAACCCGAACTGGAGCTACACCGCCAACAACTGGATACCCGTCTCCGGCGCCTTCCACAGCACAGCGCAGTCGGTCAGCGGCAGCGGCAACGGCATCGACCCCAGCTTCACTGCCAAGTCCTTCGCGGTGCAGGTCGGCGACACCATACAGACCGATACCGGCCCGACCGGCTTTTCGCCGGGAGACACTGTGAAGTACACGATCAACTTCCAGGTCTCGGATTTCTTCGACCTCAACAACCTGGTGCTGAGCGACGTCCTGGGCGACGGTCTGGTCTTGCTGCCGGGCACCGCGCCGATCCTCAACATCACCAACAATGGCACTACGACCAACAACATCAACTTCGGCACGATCGCCGACGGCCTGACCACCATCAACGGCCAGCAGGTCACGACCTCGGGCAGCAACTCCTTCTGGAGCTACGGCGCACGCGATGGCAGCGGCCAGACAGCGATCCAGTTCAACGTCGGGACGCTGCTGCAGAACGCGCTGGGCACGTCGACGCTCACCGGCAACAGCACGACGGGCACGCAGGGGACCGTCACCTTTTACGCCAAGGTCCTCGACCGCTACACCAACATCAACAGCGGCAACTCGATCCGCGAGAACGACACGGCGACGAATAGCGTCACTGGCAGCGGCACAGTGATCAGCCACGCCACCAGCCAATCGCACGCTCAGACCGACGGTTCGTCGGTCACCGATCAGGTGGCGCAAGGCAACATGACGCTCGCCATCACCGCGGTGAACGGGACGACGCCCGGCTCGACCGTCACGGTCCATGCCGGTGACCTGGTCACCTATACGATGACCTACAACCTGACGACCGGGGACTACGGTAACCTCAGCCTGAACGCCTACCTGCCGCTGCCGGTCTACAACGTTCCGGGCACGCTGACCGCAGGCAACGGCACCGACGTCAACACCTTCAGTGTCGTCTCCAACCCGTCGGGCGCAACGCCGACCGCAACCACCGACACGACCGCGAACAGTATCGGCTTCAACTTCGGCACCTACAACGACACGGCCAATATCGCTGGCAAACAGGTCACGGTGAAGTTCACGCTGCGCGCCTCCGACCAGCCCTTCGCCGACGGCCTGCAGCTCACCACTCAGGGCCAGACTCAGTACACCAACGCGGTGGGCAGTGTGCTGGCCAACGCCACCATCAAGCAGCAGGTGATGGCCGAGCCCGAGCTGACCCTGAAGACGGGGGTCGTCTCGGTCGTGAACGATGGCGGGAGCGGCAAGAGCGTCAGCTACACGGGCGACACGGGCAGCAGCAACGCCGACCCGACCACGATCTTCGGTTCGGCAGGCGGCAGCACCGTCTTCACGGGTACCATCCCGACCTCTATCGGCAATGCCGAGAACCAGAACGTCTCGGGTGTCGATGGCGGCGACAAGGCGCGCGTGGCCGAGACCGTGCAGAATACGGGATCTGGCGACGCCTACGATGTCGTCGTGCGCGGTACTCTGCCTTCGGGTTACAGCGCGACTGACGTCACCAACCTCAAGGTAACGCGAGGCGACGGCACGGTGCTGAGCTTCACGGGCAACGCCAGCACATTCTTCTCAAGCACCGGCATCACGATCAACGGTGCCGGCGGCACGACGGCCACCCCGGCGCTGAAGGCGGCGGGCGATTCCGGCCATGCCGATATCCTCTATGTGACCTACGACCTCGCCGTGAAGGGCAACCAGTCGGCGGCGACGACGCTCACCGCGGGCGGCGCCATCGTGAATTGGTCGGCGGCGCATAGCGCCCAGGGTTTCGTCACCAACGGCACGCCGGTCGGCGGCTCCGCCAGCAGCATCACCGACACGGCGACGATCACGACGAGCTCGCCCACCTTCACCAAGGCTATCACGGCGGGCAACGACACAAGCAACGTCACGCTCAACAACGTCGTGATCGGCGAGACGATCACCTACACCTTCACGCTCACCCTGCCGGAAGGGACGATGAACAACGTCACCTTCTCCGACACGATGCCGTCGTTCCTGACCAACATCTCGCTGGGCACGGTGACGCTGTCGAGCAACGTCAGCTCCTCCGTCAGCATGACGGGCGCTCTCAGCCTCGTCGGCAACACGATCAGCGGCAATTTCGGCAATCTGACGAACGCCAACGCCGACAGCAATGGCACGCTCACCTTCACGATGACCGCGCGCGTTGCCGATAGCACCAACACCAACGGCACCTCGATCCCGAACACCGGCACGGTGAACTGGAGCGGTCCGACACTGACCGGTACCGCCACCGCGACCGAGGTCGATCCGCATGTCACGGAAACGCTGACCAACGATGCCTCCGGCTCCGTCCATTCGGGCCAGACCGTCACCTACACCCTCACCCTCACCAATGACGGCTCCGCGCCGGCCCAGGATATCTCTGAAGCCCTCAACCTGCCGGCGGGGCTGACTTTCGTCGCCAACAGCATTACCCAGACCGGCGGCTCGACATCGGGCGTCGCGATCGACAATGCCAACAAGACCGTCTCGGTCAGCCAGATTCCCGTCGGCAGCACGGTGACATTCACCTTCAAGGCGACGGTCGACAATAACCTCGGCGCCAACACCTCGCTGCAGGTCACTGCCCCTGGCACCTACACTTCCATGCCCGGCACCGTTACCGGCGAGCGCAGCTACAACGCGACAGGCAACTCGACCGTCACGACCGGTGTCTTCGCGCCCAGCCTTGTCATCGTCGACCAGTCGAACGGCACCACCGCCACTGACGGCGGCACAGCGCCCAGCCAGAGCGCGCCGACCAGCAGCGCCGACGGCGTGGCAGGCGAGATCGTTCGCATGCGCGCCTACGTGCAGGTGCCTGAAGGCCAGAACCCGCTCGCCCTGCAGATCAACCTGCCGAGCGGCCTGCAATTCCTGAACGACAGCGGCGCCACCACGGTCGCCTTCTACAGCCCGGACGGCAACATCACCTCGTCGGTTACGGCCGTAAACAATATCACCGGCCTGAACCAGACCGATACGATGGGCTTCAACCCGGCCACCGCCGGCAATCCGACCGGTGTACTGCCCGGCAGCCAGATCACGGTCGGTTCGAACAGCGTTACCCTTGACTTCGGCACGCTCACCAACAACGCCAACTCGACGGTGCCGAACTACGTCGTCGTCGAGTTCAATGCTGTGGTCAGCAACGTCGCGGGCAACCAGAGCGGCACTGCGCTCAGCGCCACTGCACAAGTCGGCAGCACGGTCAGCGGCAACGCCACCGTGAACATCAAGGAGCCGACCGTAACGCTCAGCAAGACGATCCAGTCGATCGATCAGGCGACCGGCGATGTCACCTGGCAGGTAACGCTCACCAATACCGGCAACACCACCGCATACAACGTCAGCCTCAACGACGCCGAGCCGGGCGGAGCCAACGAAAGCGCCATTTCCAGCCTGGCTTTCAGCGGCAACGCCACGAATCTCAACATTACCTCGGGTGATGGCACGACGGCACTGACGTCGACCATGGATCTTGCCGCCGGCAAATCGGAGACCTTCACCTACAAGACCACGGTAACGAATCGCGCGCTGCCCGTAGCCGACGCCACGGCGACCGCGACCTACGTCTCGCTTAACGAGAACACGTCCTTCACGACGAGTTTCTACAATTCGCCCTACAGTACGACTGGCGACGGCACTCCGGGCAGCAGCACGGGGGAGCGTACCGGGGCGGACGGCGTGGGCGGCGCGCTCAACGACTACGCTGCGAGCGCCACGATCGGTATTCGCGTTGCCGCGGGCAATGCGTGGCAGGACATGGGTTCTCCGCTCAACGCACAGGACCAGGCGCTCGACTCGGGCGCTGACAGCGAGTTGAGCGGCGTATCGATCAGTGGGACTTGGACTGGCCAGATCGGCGGCGTCGAGACGGTGAGCACGGACGCCGGCGGCAACTACTCTTTCCTGCTGCCCGACAACGTCACGGCGACCCTGGCTGCGCCGACGACCTTTGGCGGCACCAAGACGCTGGTCTACGACACCAATGGCACCTTCGGCACGAGCTTCAACCATAGCGAAAGCGGCCTGACTTCGACTCAGGCAAAGATCTCGCTGGCTGCCGGCGGCGCGACTGCCTACAGCGGCCTCAATTTCGCCTACCGCGCGGCCGACACGGCGCCGGTCATCACGAACTGGGGGGCGGGCACGACGCCGACCGATACGAACTCGGGAGTCTTGCTAAGCGGAGGGTCGACGAGCGTCTCCGACAGCGAACTCGATACGCTGATCGCCAACGGCGCGGGCGACTACAGCAATGCGACGCTGACCATCCAACGCCATGGCGGCGCGGTGACAAGCGACGGCTTCACTGGTGGCGGCACCTCGTCCTCAGGATTGTTCTTCCAGAACGGCACGGCCGGCAGCGGCAATGTGCTCTACAACGGATCGGTGATCGGCACCTATACGGAGAACTCGACCGGCATCCTCACCATTACCTTCGCCAGCGGGTCGACCGCGACGACGGTCAAGAACGTCCTCGACAACGTCCAGTATGCGACGACCACCACAAACCGCCTGGGAGTCGGCCTGCTCATCGATGCGACTCTGACGGACCACAATACCCAGACCGGCAGCACAGCAGGCAATGCGTACCAAGGCACCGGCGGCGTCAAGAGCACCACCGTCCAAGCCAAGGTGAACTACGCTTCGGGTTCGTTCTTGTTCAGCTCGTTCTCCGAGCCGAACGACACGCCGGCTTCGGGAGCAGCCATTACCGAGTCGGGCAGTTTCACCCTCGACACCAGCTCGACCTTTACCCAGATGGTCGTTGCTTTCACGAGCTACAAGGCGGGCGAGGACGTGCTCACCTTTGCGAACAACCCCGGCACGATGGGCAATATCCAGGGGGTCTGGAATGCCACGACCGGCACGCTGACGCTCACCTCTTCGGGCAACACTGCCACCACCGCGCAGTGGCAGGCGGCGGTGCGCTCGATCCAGTACTACGATTCCAACGACGTTCCCACGACAGGCGCCCATCAGACCACCATCACTGCCACGACGACGGGCGGTAACAGCGCGACCGCGAACTTCAGCGCCAACAATGTCAGCGCCCGCAACGACTCGCCGATCCTGAATACCGGCGTCGGCGTGACGCTGTCGCACGGCTCCGAGGATTCGAGCGCCCCGTCGGGTGCCGTCGGCACCCTGGTGTCATCGCTGGTCGGCAATAACAGCGGCCCGAGCAACGTCACCGACCCGGACAATGCGAACTCGACGACCAACACGCCGGACAGCTCGACCATCGGCATTGCCGTTACCTCGGCCGACACCACACACGGCACTTGGTGGTACTCGACCGACAACGGTGCGCACTGGACGCAGTTCACCATCACCGGCACCAGTGCGCTGCATTTGGTGGCCGACGGCAGCACGCGCGTCTTCTTCCAGTCCACTGATCCCAACTGGAACGGCACGATCAGCAACGCCCTGACCTTCCGGGCCTGGGACCAGTTCGACAGCGTTGGCAACGGCACGATCAGCGATATTGGCAGCTCGGGCTTCGGAACCGGCAACAACACGACGGCGAGCTCCTACTCATCCGCCACCGACGCGCTGAGCCTGGTCGTCGATCCGGTGAACGACGCGCCGGTGGCGAGCGGAACCTCGACCCTGACCGCGACGCCGGAGGACACCTCCAACCCGTCGGGCGACAGCGTCTCCAACCTGTTCGGCGGCAACTTCAACGATTCGACCGACACGGTGAGCGGCGGCTCGTCGGCCAATAGCCTGGCGGGAATCGCCATCACGGCCAACGCCGCGACGGCGACGCAGGGCGTGTGGCGCTACTCGCTGGACGGCGGCACCACCTGGAACACCATCCCGACCTCGGGCCTGGGCGACACCATGGCTATCCTGCTGCCGAGCACGGCCAAGCTCTCCTTCCAGCCGGCAGCCAACTGGAACGGCACGCCGGGCGGACTAACGGTGCGGCTGATCGACAATTCGAGCGGTCCGGTGACCTTCTCGGCCTCGTCGGATGTCTCGAGCAACGGCGGCATCACCCCGATCAGCGCGGCCACCGTGCCGCTCACAACGACGGTCTCGCCGGTCAATGACGCGCCCACGGTAACAGGCAGCGTCACGATGGCCACGCAAGGCAGCACGGTGACGTCGTTGATCACGCCGGTGTTCTCGGACAGCACCGACCAGGTCGCCGGCGGCTCGAGCGCCAACACGCTCGCCGGAATCGCCATCACCGGCAATGCGTCCAACGGCGCTACCCAGGGTGTCTGGCAATATTCGGTGGACGGGGGCACGACCTGGACCACCATTTCCACCAGCCTGTCGGACAGCCAGGCTTTGGTGCTGCCCAACACGGCGAAACTGCAGTTCGTGGGCGTGCCGGGTTACACCGGCACGCCGGGCGGCCTCACCGTGCGCGGCATCGATAGCTCGACAGACGTCGCAATCCCGGGCGTCGGTACCGGCCTTTCGCTCCAGGGCGGCAGCACGGCCTACAACAACGTCGACGTATCGGGGACCAACGACGGCGGCATCACCGCGGTCAGCGCCTCGACTGTGCCTCTCAACACGGTGGTGGCTGGGTCGGTTGCCGGCCAGTTCGTCGAGCCCAACGACAGTGCGGCCGTGAACGCCCAGGTCGCCGTCAACGATACGGTGGTGCTCAATCTCAACCCGGCCGGCAACTATACCACGGCGACCTTCAAGATCACCGGCAACTACGCCAACGGCGAGGACGTGCTGACCTTCGCCAATGACGGCGTCACGATGGGCGCCATCGCCGGCAACTTCAATGTCGCCACCGGTACCTTGACTTTGACCTCGGCCACGGCAACGCCGACGCAGTGGCAGGCGGCACTCCGGGCGATCAAGTACTACGACTCCTCCGACACGCCGTCGTCCGCCGACCGCACGGTGACGATGACGATCGTCGACAGCGGCGTGGGTCCGCTCGCGCTCGGCACGTCCACCGTGCGCGTGACCCCAGTCAACGACACGCCGATCCTCGACAACGGCATTGCGCTCACGTTGCCGGACGGCACTGAGGATGCGAGCGCGACGCCGAGCGGCGCAACCGGCTTCCTAGTCTCGACCTTGGCCGGTAACGGCACTGGGCCGGGCAACGTGACGGACCCGGACGGCCCGGGGACGGTGCCATCGCTCGCCGGCATCGCCATCACGACGGCCGATACCGCGCACGGCAACTGGTGGTATTCGACGGACGGCGGCGCGACCTGGACCAGGTTCGCTTCGTCCAGCCAGACGCCGGTTTCCGATGGCAACGCATTGCACCTCGTAGCCAATGCGAACACGCGTCTCTACTTCCAGGTCACCGATCCCAATTGGAACGGCAGGGTCGCCAACGCGATTACCTTCCGCGCCTGGGACGGCTTCGACGGCGTAGCCAACGGAACGCTGTCGACGTTGCCAAGCGGGCTGGGCGGCGGCGTCAACACGCCGGGCTCGGCCTATTCGTCGGCGACCAAGACATTGCCGCTGGTCGTCGATCCGGTGAACGATGCACCGATCGCGTCGGGCGAAGCCACGCTCCCGCCAGTTCGGCAGGACAACGGCAACCCGCCCGGCGACACCGTTGACAATCTGTTCACGCCGCGCTTCGACGACTCGACCGATCACGTGACTGGCGGGTCCTCCGCGAATACCTTGGCCGGCATTGCCATCGTCGGCAACGAGGCGGCGGCGGGGCAGGGAACCTGGAAGTACTCGCTGGACAACGGCGCGACCTGGGTCGCTATCCCCACCACTGGCCTGTCCGACGGCCATGCGATCATCCTGCCGACGACGGCGAAGCTGCAGTTCGTGCCAAACGGCAGCTTCTCGGGCCGACCAGGCGACCTCACTGTCCGGCTGATCGACAATTCCGCCGGACCAGTAACTTTCAGCGATACCGGCAACGTCTCAGCCAACG
>DATFCF010000306.1:0-5882 GCA_035253445.1 Mycobacterium sp. | reverse complement strand
CGTCGCCGCGGCGGCCGCGGGCGGCCTACCCGCGACGGCCCCGGTCGCGGTGACCTTGGCCAATCGTGTCATCGCCTGTTCGGCGTCGGCCCGTTTGGCCGGCGTGCGACGGGGGCTGCGCCGCCGGGAATCGCAGGCGCGGTGTCCGGAGTTGCACGTGGTCACCGCCGATCCGGCGCGCGATGCCCGCTATTTCGAAGACGTGACCGCCGCGGTGGACGATCTGGTGCCGCGCGCCGAGGTGTTGCGGCCTGGCCTGCTGGTGTTGTCGGTTCGCGGGGCCGCGCGCTACTTCGGGTCCGAGCAGGCCGCCGCTGAAAAGCTGGTCGACGCGGTGGCCGCGGCCGGGGCCGAATGCCAGGTCGGCATAGCCGACCAGCTGTCCACCGCGGTCTTCGCCGCGCGAGCGGGACGGATCGTCGAGCCGGGCAAGGACGCTCTGTTCCTGTCCGCGCTGTCGATCCGGCAACTGGCCACCGAGCCGAGCCTGGCGGCGCCCGGTCGTGAAGATCTAGCAGACCTGTTGTGGCGCATGGGAATCCGCAATTTCGGTCAGTTCGCCGTACTGTCTCGTAGCGATGTGGCCTCCCGATTCGGAGCGGATGCGGTCATCGCACATCGATTCGCCCGCGGTGAGCCAGCGCGCGGTCCGTCCGGCCGCGAACCTCCACAGGAACTCGACGCGGTGATGAACTGCGACCCGCCGATCGACCGGGTGGATGCCGCGGCGTTCGCGGGGCGGTCACTGGCCAGCGCCCTGCACCGCGGCCTCGAGGCATCGGGGGTCGGATGCACACGGCTGGCCATCCATGCCATCACCGCCAATGGTGAAGAGCTGGAACGGGTTTGGCGCTGCGCCGAACCGCTGACCGAGGACGCCACCGCCGACCGGGTGCGCTGGCAGCTGGACGGTTGGCTGAACAGGCGCAATCCCAACGACCGGCCCTCCGCGCCGGTCACCGTGCTGCGGCTGCGTCCGGTCGAGGTGGTTTCGGCCGAAGCGCTGCAGCTGCCGCTGTGGGGTGGCATTGGTGAGGAGGACCGGCTGCGTGCCCGCCGCGCGCTGGTGCGGGTCCAGGGTCTGCTCGGACCGGAGGCGGTGCAGGTGCCGGTGCTGTCCGGTGGTCGCGGGCCAGCCGAGCGGATCACCCTCACCCCGTTTGGTGACGAGCTGGTGCCGCGGGCCGATCCGAGTCGGCCGTGGCCGGGGCAACTGCCCGAACCGTCGCCGACCGTGTTGCTCGACGACCCGGTCGAATTGCTTGACATCGACGGCAATCCGGTGCGGGTGACCGGCCGCGGGCTGTTCTCTACCGCACCGTCGCGGCTGGCGGCGCCCGGCTCCATCGATCCCCGGGTCGCTGCGCTCCTGCCCGTCGGCGACGGCCAGCTGTCCTGGTGGGCCGGCCCCTGGCCCGTCGACGAGCGGTGGTGGGACCCCGAACAAGCCAAGGCCGGTCGAACGGCCCGGGCGCAGGTGCTGCTCGACGGCCAGCCCGCTCAGGCACTGCTGCTGTGCTACCGGCAGCGGCGATGGTACGTCGAAGGGATCTACGAGTAACCCGAATAGATTAGTTGTGCGCAATTGAATTGTGAGCTATAGTTCGGTCATGGCCGCATTGAGCCTCGACCGTCAACTCTGCTTCGCCCTGTATTCGGCGTCGCGGGCGATGACGGCGGCATACCGGCCGATCCTGACCGAGCTGAACCTCACCTACCCGCAGTACCTGGTGATGTTGGTGCTCTGGGAGGAGGGCCGGGTAACCGTCGGTCGGCTCGGCCAACGCCTGCAGCTGGACTCCGGAACCCTCTCGCCATTGTTGAAGCGCTTGGAAGCCAACGGATTAATCCGCCGCGAGCGATCGACCGCCGACGAACGGTTGGTCACCCTCACTCTCACCCCTTCCGGGCGCCGGCTTGAACGTAAGGCCCAGTGCATCCCGGAACAACTCCTCCCCTCGACCGGCATGACCGCACGAGAAGCCGCGGATCTGCGCGACGCGGTCCGTCACCTCACCGATGCTCTCAACGCATCCGTACGAAAGGAATCCGCATGAAGACGCTCTACACCGCCGAGGCCCTGGCCACCGGAGAAGGACGCGACGGAAAGGGCCGGTCCTCGGACGGCAGGCTCGATCTCGACCTCGCCATTCCGAAGGAGATGGGCGGCAGCGGCAACGGCACCAACCCTGAGCAGCTGTTCGCGGTCGGCTATGCCGCCTGCTTCCATTCGGCGCTGCGGCTGGTTGGCGGCCAGGAGAAGGCCGACGTGTCGGATTCAGCTGTGGGAGCACGGGTTTCGATTGGAAAGACCGACAACGGCGGCTTCGGCTTGGCGGTGGAGCTCGAGGTGACCCTGCCCAACGTCGACCACGAAACCGCGCAACAGCTGACCGAGAAGGCCCACCAGGTGTGCCCCTACTCCAACGCCACCCGCGGCAACATCGACGTCAAGCTCGTGGTGACCGACGACTGAGGGTCAGCCCAACCGCTTGGCGAACGGTCCGACCCTGGCGATGAAGCGCTCGAAGAACGCGTCCGGGTTCACCTCGATGCCGATGAGCGCGTTGGGTTCTCGGCCCCAGTGTCCGTTCCAGTCGGCCACCGTCATACCGCGGGTCAGCGTGCCCGTCAGCTCGACGTCGACCGCGGCAGGCCGACACGCAACCAGGTCGGGATCCAGCGCCACCGCGGCAGCCAACGGATCGTGCAGGTGCGCGAGATAGCCTTCGCCTTGGTCGAAATGGAACTCGAAGTAGAAGCGCATCGCGTCTTCGAGCACCCGAATCAACGGGTTGGACGCCACCGACCGGGTGCCGCGGTCGTCGAGCACGCTCATCGGAACCGATGACGATTCCGCAGCCGTAGCCAGCCGGCTCAGAATCGTCGGTGTCATCGCGATGTTCTCGGTCAGGTTGAGCCCCAACACGATCGGAATGTGCTTGGGCGGTTGTAGTCCCCAAGCGGCGCCCCACACTGCGAACACTTCCGCGGCCGCTTCGGGGTCGACGCTGACGTTCCACTCGGCCACAGGTGTGGTGTTACCGCGATAGTCGAACGCCCCGCCCATGATCACCAGGCGCCGCAGCAGCTTGGGCAGTGCCGGTTCGATGCGCATCGCCAGCGCCAAGTTGGTCAGCGGACCGACGGCAATGGCCACCAGCTCGCCGGGGTAGGCGCGCGCGGCGCGGACCCATGCCTCGGCGGCGTCGTGCGCGGTCAGCTGCTGATCGCTCGACGGCAACTCCGCATAACCCAAGCCCTGCGGACCGTGGGTGTCTTCAGCGGTGCGCAGCGGCGCACTGATCGGTTGCTCGGATCCCTTGGACACCGGGACACCGGCGATCTCGCACAGTTCCAGCAGTCCAAGGTTGTTGCGGCAAACCTGTTGCACGGGAACGTTTCCCGCAGTCGACGCGATGCCGACCAGGTCGGCGTCGGAGCTGGCGAGCAGATACACCAGCGCCATCGCGTCGTCGACGCCGGTGTCGACATCGGCGAAGACCGGCAGTTGCGCCGGCTTCTCACCCCCCACGGTCACTCGCCAACGATAAGGCCGGCCATCTACCAGTGCACACCGGGCACCAGGCGCACCGCACGCTTGATGGGCCGGGTCACCGGCTTGAGCGCCTTCAGCGGCGCAACCGACCGCGCGGGCCGCCTCGGTCGCCGCTGCACCTCTCCCGGCGAATCGGCAGGTGCCACTCCGCGGGCCGCCGCCGAATCGGGATACCCGAGGTAGAGCTGGTGCAGGACACGCCGCGACAGTTTCGGCGTCAGGTAGTTACCGAAGTCCGCGAGCGTGCCCAGCGGCGTGTCGATCCGCGGGGGCTTTTCCACCAGGCCACGCACCACCATCGCGGCGGCGTGCTCGGCGGTGATCGGCGGGACGGGGTTCAGCCGGCGTGACGGCACGATCATCGGCGTCCGCACCAACGGCATGTGGATGTTGGTGAACGTGATGTGGTCCGACAGCGTCTCTGTCGACACCACATCGGCGAACGCATCGAGCGCGGCCTTCGTCGGCAGATACGAGCTGTACTTGGGGTTGCGGGCCTGCACACCAGCGCTGGATACGTTGACCACGTGGCCGAACCGGCGTTCCCGCCAGTGCGGCAGTAGCGCCAGCACCATCCGCACGGCTCCGAAGTAGTTGACCGCCATCACGCGCTCGTAATCGTGGAGCCGCTCGGTGGAGTTCATGACTGATCGGCGGATCGACCGGCCCGCGTTGTTCACCAGGTAGTCGACATGGCCGAACCGGCCGAGGATGTCTTTGACCGTGTGCTCGACCGACGTGGAATCGGTGACATCGCATGTGAATGCGTGCGCCTGACCGCCCGCCGCGCGGATCTCTGCGATGAGTTCGTCGAGCGCTTCGGCGTTGCGCGCCAACGCGAATACCGTTGCACCGCGTTCGGCGACGGCGATTGCCGATGCCCGCCCGATCCCGCTTGAGGCACCGGTGATGATCACGTGTTTGCCGACCAGCGGTCCTGCCGGATCGTCGCGGCGAGCCCGGTCGGGATCGAGGTGCTCGGCCCAGTAGCGCCAGAGCTTGGGCGCGTATGACGCGAAATCAGGGACCGATATGCCGGTGCCGCGCAACGCATCTGTCGCATTGTTCGACGTGAAGGTCGGGATGAGGTCGACAATGTCCAGGATCTCGGCGGGTATGCCAAGCTGCGTGGCCGCCATGTTGCGCAGCAGCTTGGCGCGCCCGGTGGCTCGCACGATTGGCGTGGCGGCCGCACGGGGCAGCGTTCCGCGCAGCGGCGGTAGCCCGGCCGCATCGGCGATTCCGCGGTAGATGCCGCGCAGGCCAATGGTTTTCGGCGCGGTGAGATGGAAGGTCCGGCCGTCCCAGGAGGCACCGTCCTCGGCGTGGATGAGTGCAACGAGCGCGTCGACGACGAAATCGACAGGAACGATGTTGGTGCGCCCGGTGTCGGGCAGCACCATCGGCGTGAACCTCGGCAATCGAGCCAGCTTGGCCAGCACCCCGAAGAAGTAATAGGGGCCGTCGACCTTGTCCATCTCACCGGTGTGGGAATCGCCGACCACCACCGCGGGACGGTAGACCCGGTACCGCAATCCTTGGGTCGAGCGGACCAGCAGTTCGGCTTCGAACTTCGTCTGGTGATACGGGGTCGGCAGGTCCTGGGCGACGTCGAAGTCGTCCTCGGTGTACTCGCCGTGGTAGGTGCCGGCGACCGCGATCGACGACACGTGGTGCAGCGTCGCGTCGAGCCGGCGCGCCAAATCGATCACCGCCCGAGTGCCCTCGACGTTCGCGGCGCGCTGCTCGGCTTCGGGGGCGGTGATGTCGTAGATCGCCGCGCAGTGCACGACGTGGTCGATGGTGCCCAGTTGCGCGACCGCGTCGTCGGTGAGCCCGAGGTCAGCCTCGGTGAGGTCGCCGACCAGCGGTTTCGCTCGCTCGCCCCACTCGAGGGCCAGTTGTTCGAATCGCGCAAGCGACCCTCGACGCACCAGCACCCACACCTCGGCGTCGTTGCGGCGGGCCAGCAGCTGCGACACGACACGGCGGCCAATAAACCCGGTACCGCCGGTAACGACATAGCGCATGCGAGCCATGGTCGCCCCTCGCGGGGTAAAGGTCAACTGGTCGGACGACGATCAAGCGGTGAGGCACGAGCCGCGTTGAGGAGTCAGACTCGGGGACTAAGCGTGGCGTGCCCGATATGGTCCGACTATGCCGATCGATCCCAACGCCATAGGCGCGAAAACAGACCCGCAGCTCTTCAAGTGGACGGACCGCGACACGCTGCTCTATGCGCTGGGTGTCGGTGCCGGCATCGATGATCTGGCGTTCACCACCGAGAACAGCCACGACATCGAGCAGCAGGTATTGCCGACCT
>DATFCF010000305.1:0-2223 GCA_035253445.1 Mycobacterium sp. | reverse complement strand
GCCGTCCTGACCCGGTGGGCCGCCGAACTCACGGAGATGTCCGACGACCTCGCGTCCACCGAAACCCGGCAGGCCGGCAAGCCCATCAAGCTGTCGACCGAGTTCGACGTTCCCGGGTCGATCGACAACGTGTCGTTCTTCGCCGGCGCGGCCCGCAATCTGGAGGGCAAGGCGACGGGTGAGTACTCGCCCGACCACACGTCCAGCATCCGCCGGGAACCCGTCGGCGTGATCGGGTCGATCTCGCCGTGGAACTACCCGCTGCAGATGGCGGCCTGGAAGATCCTGCCCGCCGTCGCCGCCGGCAACACCATCGTGCTCAAGCCGGCGGAGATCACTCCCCTGACGTCGCTGCTGTTCGCGGAGGCCGCGTCCCGCGCCGGAATGCCGGACGGCGTCGTCAACGTGATCACCGGCCACGGGGCGACCACCGGGGCGTCGCTGGTGTCGCACCGGGACGTGAGCATGGTGAGTTTCACCGGATCGACGCCCGTCGGACGGCAGATCGCGGCCGCCGCCGCGGGTAAACGACTCCACCTGGAACTGGGCGGCAAGGCCCCGTTCGTCGTGTTCGACGACGCCGATCTCGAGGCGGCCGTCAACGGGGCCGTCGCCGGTGCGCTCATCAATTCGGGTCAGGACTGCACCGCGGCCACCCGCGCGTACGTGCAGCGCCCGCTGTACGACGACTTCGTCGCGGGGGTGGCGGCGCTCATGGACACCGTCCGACTCGGTGATCCGTCCGATCCGAGCACCGACATGGGTCCGTTGGTGTCGCGGCGACAGCAGCAGCACGTCGCCGGGTTCGTCGACCGCGCCCGCGACACCGGGGCGAAGATCGTCCGCGGCGGTTCCGTTCCCGGCGGCGACCTCGCATCCGGTTTCTACTACGAGCCGACGCTCGTCGTGGGCGCCGACCAGTCGAGCGAGATCGTGCAGAGGGAGATCTTCGGCCCGGTTCTCGTCGTCCTGCCGTTCGACAACGATGCGGACGGGATCGCCCTGGCGAACGACACCGACTTCGGGTTGGCGGCGTCGGCATGGACCCGGGATTTGTACCGGGCGCAGACCGCCTCCCGCGAGATCGCGGCCGGCTGCGTGTGGATCAACGACCACATCCCGATCATCAGCGAGATGCCGCACGGCGGGTACAAGGCGTCCGGTTACGGCAAGGACATGTCGACGTACTCGCTCGACGAGTACACCAACGTCAAGCACGTCATGTCCGACATCACCGGTACCGCCAGGAAGGACTGGCACCGGACGGTGTTCGGCGACCGAGGATAGGCCCGGTCGCCGGGGCGGCAGCAGGTGTGCCGCCCCGGCGTCCGCGGCAGTTCTGCCAAGTCGCGCCCCCGCGCGCGACTACGCTGACGAACAGGCGCGTTCGCTTCGGCTGAAAGGCAGAGACGATGCATGTGACTCCGTTCGCCTGGACTGTGACGATCGTCGTGATCGTCGCTCTGCTCGCGTTCGACTACTTCTTCCACGTACGCCACGCGCACATCCCGACGCTGAAGGAAGCGGCGATCTGGTCGTCGATCTACATCGGGCTCGCGCTGCTCTTCGGTGTCGCCGTGCTGATCTTCGGCGGCGTCGACATGGGCACGGAGTACTTCGCCGGCTACGTGACGGAGAAGGCGCTGTCGGTCGACAACCTCTTCGTGTTCCTCATCATCATGTCCAGCTTCCGGGTGCCGCGCGAAGACCAGCAGAAGGTCCTGCTGTTCGGCATCGTGTTCTCGATCTTCGCCCGCACCGCGTTCATCTTCCTCGGCGCCGCGCTCATCAACTCGTTCGCATGGATCTTCTACTTCTTCGGCCTCATCCTGCTGATCACCGCCGGGAACCTGCTGCGGCCCGAGACCGAGGAGTCGCACTCGGCCGACAACTTCATCATCCGGATCGCGAAGAAGTTCATGCACACCACCGAGCACTACGACGGCGACAAACTCTTCACCATCGAGAACGGCAAGCGGGCGATGACGCCGATGCTGCTGGTGATGGTCGCGATCGGCGGCACCGACATCCTGTTCGCGCTGGACTCCATTCCCGCGATCTTCGGCCTCACCCAGAACGTCTTCGTCGTCTTCACCGCCACCGTGTTCTCGCTGATGGGTCTGCGTCAGCTGTACTTCCTGCTCGACGGTCTCCTCGACCGCCTCATCTACCTGTCGTTCGGACTGGCCGCGATCCTCGCGTTCATCGGCGTCAAGCTGATCC
>DATFCF010000304.1:0-6058 GCA_035253445.1 Mycobacterium sp. | reverse complement strand
CGCGCCGGGCCCTGGGTTTCGCGATTGATGTTGATCCAGAACGCCTCGGATTCGAGCAATCCGCGGCCGCGCACTCCATCTATGCGGACCCGCATCTCACACCAGCGGTTCGAGGTGCCGGAGCACCACCTGCGCAGCCGCAGCATGTCCTGGAACTCGATCGGCTTGATCAAGTCGATCATCGTGCGCCGGACGATCCACAGCGGATGACTTTCCTCGAAGCCGAGCTCGCGGAGATGATCAGAGCCGACATCCTGGATGTGCCGGGTGGCGGCGTCGAACCGCAGCCGGCCCTCGCGGTCGATGTCGGCAACGCGCAGCGGCCACTGCCTGTCGAAGACGTCTGGGTGCGGGTCGGGTACCGGCATCATCGCCTTCGCCAGGCCCGTTGCCGCTCCCCCGGTGCTCACGGCTTTCGATCCTGCCATAGCCCCCGATATGCCAACAATGCGAAGCGCTTCTTCGCATTGTTGTTAGGCTGTCTGACGTGGCAAAAACGTTCGTCGGATCGCGGGTGCGGCAGCTGCGCAGCGAACGTGGCTTCAGCCAGGCAGCGCTGGCGCAGATGCTCGAGATCTCGCCGAGCTACCTCAACCAGATCGAACACGACGTGCGGCCGTTGACCGTCGCCGTGCTGCTGCGGATCACCGAGGTGTTCGGCGTCGACGCGACGTTCTTCGCCTCGCAGGACGACACCCGCCTGGTTGCCGAGTTGCGTGAAGTGACCATGGATCGCGACCTCGACATCGACGTCGACCTTGCCGAGGTCGCCGACATGGTCGGCTCACACCCGGCGCTGGCCAAGGCGATGGTCAACCTGCACCGGCGTTATCGGCTCACCACCACACAGCTGGCGGCCGCCACCGAGGACAGATACTCCGACGGCAGCGGGACCGGGTCGATCACGATGCCCCACGAAGAAGTGCGCGACTACTTCTATCAGCGGCAGAACTATCTGCACGAACTGGACACGGCGGCCGAGGATCTCACCGTCAGGATGCGCATGCACCGAGGCGACCTGGCCGGCGAGCTGGCCGACCGGCTTCAGATCGTGCACGGCGTCAACATCGTCAGGCGCATCGACCTGGGCGATACGGTGCTGCACCGCTACGACCCCAAGAGCAAGACCTTGGAGATCAGCGGCCACCTGTCCTCCGGGCAAACGGTGTTCAAGATGGCCGCCGAGTTGGCGTATCTGGAGTTCGGCGACCTCATCGACAAGCTGGTCGAAGAGGGCAAGTTCACCAGCGAGGAATCGACGACGTTGGCCCGACTGGGTCTGGCCAACTACTTCGCGGCCGCAACGGTGTTGCCGTACAGGCAGTTCCACGACGTCGCGGAGAACTTTCGCTACGACATCGAGCGGCTGTCGGCCTTCTACTCGGTCAGCTTCGAAACCATCGGTCACCGGCTCTCGACGCTTCAGCGGCCGTCGATGCGCGGCGTGCCGTTCTCGTTCATCCGCGTCGACCGTGCCGGCAACATGTCGAAACGCCAGTCCGCCACCGGTTTTCACTTCTCGTCCTCCGGCGGCACCTGCCCGCTGTGGAACGTCTACGAGACGTTCGCCAATCCCGGCAAGATCCTGGTGCAGATCGCCCAGATGCCCGACGGACGCAACTACATGTGGGTGGCGCGCACGGTGGAGCGACGGGCGTCGCGCTATGGTCAGCCGGGTAAGACGTTCGCGATCGGCCTTGGCTGCGAACTTCGGCACGCGCCGCGGCTGGTCTACTCGGAGGGACTCGACTTGACCGGTGACAACGCGACGCCGATCGGTGCGGGCTGCCGGGTCTGCGAGCGCGACAACTGTCCCCAGCGGGCCTTCCCCGCGCTCGGACGTGCGCTGGACATCAACGAGCACCGCAGCACGGTGTCTCCCTATCTGGTGAAACAGCCGTGACGGCGACCCCAGGGGGCTGGGGGCACCTCCCGCCCGAAGGGCAGGGGGAAAGCGAAGCGACAGGGGGGATCAACCCAGCTCGTATCCCGCCCGGCGGCTTTCGCGAGCTGGGGCCGATCAACTGGGCCATCGCCAAGGTCGGCGCACGCGGTATCCGCGCCCCCAAGTTCCACTTGTTCAATGTGCTCGGCCAGCACCGGCTGCTGTTTTTGGCCTGGCTCCCGTTATCCGGATTCCTGCTCTACGCGGGCAAGCTGTCGCGCAAGGACGCCGAACTGGTGATCCTGCGTGTGGGCCATCTCCGCGATTGCGAGTACGAGCTGCAACAGCATCGCCGGCTGGCCAAGAGCAGAGGGGTCGACGCCGAGCTTCAGGCCAAGATTTTCGAAGGCCCCGACGCCGAAGGACTCACCGAACGGCAGCGCGTGCTGATCACAGCGACCGACGAGTTCGTCATCACCCGCTCGATGTCACCCGAGACCTGGGCGGCGCTGTCGGACCTTCTGACCAAGCCACAACTGATCGAATTCTGCACGCTGGCAGGGCAATACGATGCGCTGGCTGCCACCATGGCGACGCTGAAGATACCGCTGGACTTCCCTGACTAGCGGCCGGTTCGTCTACGTTCGGGCCAGTTGGTTCGCCGTCCAGACCCATACCGCGTAGGCGGCCGACATTGCGATGCTGTCGACCTCAGCGTCGTCGCCACCGAGTTCCCGGACCTGGTTTCCGATTGCCTGGCGAATCAAGTCGACAGATGTCATCAGCGGATCGCCCACCGTACGCCTCCAATGCCCAACGGCCTCGATGCAGGAGCGTCGCCGCACAGCAAAGAAGAAGGCATAGCGACTCAACCTGGATCGCGCACTTTAAACTCGCCCTTGTCGGCGAGTTCAACGTCTTCCAACGTACCAGGCAAATAATTAGGCCAGCTAGCGTAATTTGTCCGAGGTCAGGTGAGATCCCACATCACGTCGCCGCGAACGTGACTCATGCCACACAAATGCGGCTACAGGTAGGTCACGCCCAGCACGGTCAACGACAAGAACACCGGCGACACCGGTAAGGCCAAGAGGAACGCCGCCCAAACCGCGGACTTGCGCCGGTACGAGCGCCAGCCGAGCGCTGCCGACGCGGCGCCGATCACGAACGACACCGCGGCAACGACCAACACCCAGCTGCTGACGGTGCGCGTCGCACCTGCAAAGGAAATACCGGCCAGCCACAGGATGTGGCCGACCACCAATCCGCCGACACCGGCGACCCAGATCGCTCTCAAAAGTTGATCATGTGGCCGGCCAGGCCGTGGAAGCATTCCTGCAGGGCTTCTGACAGCGTCGGATGGGTGTGCACATTGCGGGCCAACTCGTTGACGGTCAGGTCCCATTTCTGCGCCAAGGTCAGCTCCGGTAGCAGCTCGGACACGTCGTGACCGATCAGGTGACCGCCAAGCAGCTCGCCGTACTTGCCGTCGGCGATCAGCTTGACGAACCCGCTGGGGTCGCCGAGCCCATGCGCCTTGGCGTTAGCGGTGAGCGGGAACTTCGCGACCTTGACGTCATAGCCTTCGTCGCGGGCCTGCTCCTCGGTCAGCCCGAAGCTGGCGACCTGCGGCTGGCAGAACGTGGCGCGGGGCATCATCCGGTAGTCGCCGAGCGCCAAAGTCTCTGCGCCAGCGATGGTTTCGGCCGCGACAATGCCCTGAGCCTCCGCGACGTGAGCCAGCTGCAGCAGGCCGGTGACGTCGCCGATGGCGTAGATATGCGGCACGTTGGTTCGCAAGTAGTCGTCGACGCCAATTGCCTTGCGTTCGGTCAACTTAACGCCGGCGGCCTCCAGCCCATAACCCTCGACGTTGGGCGCGAAGCCAATGGCCTGCAGCACCTTGTCGGCCTTGATCTCCTCGGACTTGCCGTCCTTGCTCACGGCGACCGTGACCTGTGACCCGTCGTCTTTGATCGACTCCACCTTGGTGCCCGTGAGCACCTTGACGCCAAGCTTCTTGAACTGCTTCTCGATCTCCTTGGACACCTCGGCGTCCTCGTTGGGCAGCGCCCGCGGCAGGAACTCGACGATGGTGACGTCGACGCCGAAGTTCTTGAGCACGTACCCGAACTCCATGCCGATCGCGCCCGCCCCGGCGATCACGATGGACTTGGGCAGCTCGCGGGAGAGGATCTGCTCCTCGTAGGTGACGACGTTCTCCGACAGCGAGGTGCCGGGCACCAACCGGGTGCTGCTGCCGGTGGCGATGATGACGTTGTCGAAGGTGACGGTCTCGGTGCCGCCTTCGTTGAGGTCGACCTCCAGAGTGTTGGCGTCCTTGAACTTTCCGTAGCCGTGGATCTCGGTGATCTTGTTCTTCTTCATCAGGAAGTGCACACCGGCCACGCGACCGTCGGCGACCTTACGGCTGCGGTCGAAGGCGACGCCGTAGTCCATGCTGGGCTCGCCGCTGATGCCAAATGTCTTGGCTTCCTTGGTGATGATGTGGGACAGCTCGGCATTGCGCAGCAACGACTTGGAGGGAATGCAGCCGACGTTGAGGCATACCCCGCCCCAATACTTGGGTTCGACGACTGCGGTGTTCAGCCCGAGTTGGGCGGCGCGAATGGCTGCGACGTATCCGCCGGGGCCAGCTCCGAGAACGACGACGTCATAATGGGTCACCCGGCCAACCCTAGTAGGGAATGACTCCCACCAGGCAGCGGCCCACTCGATCGCAGAAGTACATACCGTGCAGCACCGCGGCGGCGCCGACGGCCGCTAACGGCGCCGACATCAGCCCGACGGACAGTCCGGAGACCAGCGGCTTGTTCTGCACCATCGCGGTGATCAGGCTGCCAACGGTGCACACGACGAGGAAGAGCAGCACCACGAAGACGGACGGCGTCTTGTCGAGGGAGTGGAACCACCAGTAATAGAGGCCCAGCCCGGCGGCGGCCGCCATGACCCACACCCCTGCCACGACGAAAACGAACGTCCATCGCTTGAGGTATTGGTAGGCACCCGGCACGACGACCGGCTGGGCCGGAGTCGGTAGTGGCTCCGATGGCGGATCCTCGATGACGACGGAACCGGACGCCGCGGGGAATTCGCCGGTGAAGGTGGGCAGGAACGGCGACGTCGGGTCACCGGACAGGGTGTCGTGGTCTCGCTGGTCAGGCACCGTGGGCCACCTGAATCACGACGAGCACCCCGAACCATCCCGGCGCGATGGCGAGGATGAACGCGCCGAGCGTCGTCACCCAGCGTCGCCCCGACAGCAGGATGGTCAACATCCCGATCGCGCTCGGTACACCGACGACAAGCGCGATGACGAGATCGGGCCGGATGGTGGCGTCGACCAACAGCGTCGAGGCAATCCCGACGATCAACCCGACAGCGGCGCCGACCAGCATCGCACTGGTCAGCAACCACGCACGTGGGAGCGGTATCACGCTTCTGAGATTAACGCGGTCCGCCCGCTACTCCTTTGAGGCTCGCCCCGCGGGAATCGGACAAGCATCATCGCCCTTTTGGCCAGCTTCGGCGACGATGTGCGTGCCGGTTTGCGCAGGGCGTGTGCCGGCGGCGAACTCGGCGCCGGTGACCGGCGGGTGTTGCGCCAGAGTTTGGTTCTCGGCGTCGGTGAACGTGCGGCCACGAGACAGAAACCGCATGCCTTCAGGGGCTTCGATGCTGAACCCGCCGCCACGGCCCGGCACGACGTCGATCACCAATTGGGTGTGTTTCCACGCCTCGAACTGCGGGCCGGAGATCCACACGGGCACCCCGTCGCCGACTTCGAGTACGGCCAGCAGAATGTCGCGGTCCCCGACCAGGAACTCGCCGTCGGGGTAACACATCGGCGAAGACCCGTCGCAGCAACCGCCCGACTGGTGAAACATCAACGCGCCATGCCGGTCCGCCAGCTTGGCCAACAAGTCCGCGGCGGCCTGGGTAATCAACGCGCGCGCGGGCCGAGTCTGAGCTTGAGCAGACGTTTCGGCAGATTCGTCCTGCACAAGCTCAGTTTCGGCGTCCATCAGAGTTTCGCCTCCTCGCGCAAGTGCTCGTCAGAAGAACCCCTGGGCCTTGTTGCTGTAGGAGACGAGCAGGTTTTTGGTCTGCTGGTAGTGGTCGAGCATCATTTTGTGGGTTTCGCGGCCGATG
>DATFCF010000303.1:0-2693 GCA_035253445.1 Mycobacterium sp. | reverse complement strand
GCCCGGCTGCAGGTCCGGCAACAGAATCTCGCCAAGGCCGGTCAGCGGCCCTGAGCCCATCCAGCGAATGTCGTTGGCGATCTTGGTCAGCGACACCGCGACAGTGCGAAGCGCGCCCGACGCCTCGACGAGGCCGTCGCGCGCAGCCTGTGCCTCGAAAGAATTGGCGGCCGTGCGCAATTCGGCTAGCCCGGTCTGATCCACCAGCACCTCGACGACCTTTGTGCCGAACCCGTCAGGGGCGTTGAGCCCGGTGCCGACCGCGGTTCCGCCGATCGCCAGTTCGCCCAGCCTGGGAAGGCACGCGCGCACTCTTTCTATGCCTGCCTCGATCTGGCGGGCGTAGCCGGAGAACTCCTGACCAAGCGTCACCGGCACCGCGTCCATCAGGTGCGTGCGCCCGGACTTGACGACGGTGCGCCACTGCTGGGCCTTCGAATCCAGCGCCTCGTGCAACACTTCCAGCGCCGGAATCAGGTGCCGCACAGCGGCTTCCGTGGCCGCGATGTGCGTCGCGGTCGGGAAGGTGTCGTTGGACGACTGCGACATGTTCACGTCGTCGTTGGGGTGCACGGTAACGCCGTTCTGCGCGGCGACGCTGGCGATCACCTCGTTGGTGTTCATGTTCGAGCTGGTGCCCGAGCCTGTCTGGAACACGTCGATGGGGAACTGGTTGTCGTGCAGGCCGTCGGCGATCTCGGCGGCGGCGGCGATGATTGCATCGGCCTTCTCGGGCGCCAGCAGACCGAGATCCTTGTTCACCTGCGCGCAGGCACCCTTCAGCAGGCCGAGCGCCCGGATCTGGGTGCGCTCCAGCCCGCGGCCGGAGATCGGGAAATTCTCCACCGCCCGCTGCGTCTGGGCGCGCCACAGCGCGGTGATCGGCACCCGGACCTCGCCCATGGTGTCGTGCTCGATGCGGTACTCGACGTCCTGTGGAGTGACTGAGTCGACGCTCACGTAAATTACCCTCGCTAGTTGTTGTTACGGCAGCGGATAACCGGCGGTGCTGTCACCGGTGAAATCGATTGCGGAATACTCATTGAGCTTCGAAAGCCGGTGGTAGGCCTCGATCATCCGGACGGTGCCCGACTTCGAACGCATCACGATCGACTGCGTGGTGCAACCACCACTGAAGTACTGCACACCCTTGAGCAGGTCACCGTCGGTGACGCCGGTCGCGCAGAAGAAGACGTTCTCCCCGGACACCAGGTCCTCGGTGGTGAGGATCTGGTCCAGGTCGTATCCGGCGTCGATGGCCTTCTGGCGCTCGTCGTCGTCCCTGGGGGCGAGCTGACCGTGGATCGCACCGCCCATGCAGCGGATCGCGGCCGCGGTGATGATGCCCTCGGGTGTGCCACCGATGCCGGCCAGCAGATCGGTGCCCGAGTTGGGCCGGCAGGCCGAGATGGCGCCAGCCACGTCGCCGTCGGTGATGAGCCGGATCCGGGCGCCGGCGTCGCGGACCTCGGCGATGAGTTTTTCGTGGCGCGGCCGGTCGAGAATGCACACCGTCATATCGGACACCGACAGCTTCTTGGCCTTGGCGACCTGGCGGACGTTCTCGCCGATCGGCGCGGTGATGTCGATGGCATCGATCGCGTCGGGCCCGACGGCGATCTTGTTCATGTAGAACACCGCCGACGGGTCGAACATCGCGCCGCGTTCGGCCACCGCCAATACGGAAATCGCGTTGGGCAGGCCCTTGCTCATCAGTGTGGTGCCGTCGATCGGGTCGACGGCGAAGTCGCATTCCGGCCCGTCGCCGTTGCCGACGTCCTCGCCGTTGTAGAGCATTGGCGCGTTGTCCTTCTCGCCCTCGCCGATCACCACGACGCCGCGCATCGACACCGAGTTCACCAGCTCACGCATGGCGTCGACCGCCGCGCCGTCGCCGCCTTCCTTGTCGCCGCGGCCTACCCAGCGGCCAGCGGCCATCGCGCCTGCTTCGGTGACACGCACGAGTTCAAGGGCGAGGTTGCGGTCGGGGGCTTCACCACGCGTGGGGCTCATGCGCAGATTGTCCCAGAAGCCGATCGTCGTTCGTGAGCTGGGATACTGGCTTCCATGACGGAACAGCCGCAACCCATGCCGCGCAGGCCGGATGTCGCCGGCCCGCCGGCTCCGGTGGCGAAGCCGCGGCTGCTGCAGGACGGCCGGGACATGTTCTGGTCGATGGCTCCGCTGGTGCTGGCCTGCATCGTGCTGGCCGGGGTGCTGGGCATGTGCTCGTTTCAAGCCAGCGGGCCGCGGCCGGGACCGGTACCTGACTACGACGCACCAGCCGCCCTGCAGGCCGATGCCGACGCGCTGAAGATTCCGATCCGGTTGCCGAAGCTGCCGCAGGGCTGGCAATCCAATTCCGGAAGCCGCAGGGGCATCGACAGCGGCCGCACCGACCCGGCCTCGGGCCAGCAGGTCCGCGCGGTCAGCTCGACCGTCGGCTACCTGGCCCCCAACGGTATGTACGTGAGCCTCACCCAGAGCAATGCCGACGAAGACAAGCTGGTCGGCTCGATCAACGCCGACGTGTTTCCGACGGGCACCGCCGAGGTGGACGGCGTCAAGTGGGTGGTCTACGAAGGCGGCGACGATGCAGAGCCGGTGTGGACGACGCGGCTCAACGGCCCAACTGGTCCAGCGCAGATCGCCATCACGGGTGGTGCCGGTACCGACGAGTACCGTACGCTGGC
>DATFCF010000302.1:0-4013 GCA_035253445.1 Mycobacterium sp. | reverse complement strand
AGGCGGCTGCGCGGCGGGCGGTTGCCCGTTGCCCCCAACCACCGGCGCCGGACCGGTGGCGGTCGCATCGGCGCCGGGTCCGAACAGCTCGGTCAGCGCGTCACGCACGGTTGGGCCGTAACCGACCCTGTCGTTGTACATCATCGCCACGCGGATCAACCGCGGGTACGACGAGGCCGCGTCGCTGGCACCGGGTGAGGCGTAGACCGGCTCCACGTACAGCAAGCCGCCCTCGGCTACCGGCAGCGTCAGCAGGTTGCCCCATCGGATCCGGTTCTGATTGTCGCGACCGATGACACCGAGGTCTTGAGACACCGCCGTGTCGGTGGTGATCGCGTTGTTGGCCAGCTTGGGGCCGTTGACCTGACCGGGAATCGTCAACACCGTGATCTTGCCGTACGTCGACGGATCGGAGCTGGCGCTGATGTACGCGGCCAGGAAGTCGCGACGGAACCGGTTCATCGCACTGGTCAACTGGAACGACGCCGAACTACCTTCGGATGCAAGGTCTTTGGCGACGATGTAGTACGGCGGCTGGAAGCTGCTTGCCGTCGGGTTGGGGTCCAGCGGCACATCCCAGAAATCCGACGTGGAGAAGAATGTCACCGGATCGTTGACGTGGTACTTGGCCAGCAGCGCGCGTTGCACCTTGAACAGGTCTTCGGGGTAGCGCAGGTGTTCCTGCAACTCCCGGGTGATGTCGCTCTTGGGCTTGACCGTGCCCGGGAACACCTTCATCCACGTCTGCAGCACCGGATCCTGTTCGTCCTGCGCGTAGAGCGTGACTTTGCCGTCATACGCATCGACGGTCGCCTTCACCGAGTTGCGGATGTACGAAACCTGCTTGTCCGGGGCCAGCCGGTTCACTGCCACGGCACTGGAATCCGCGGTCGCCGACGACAGCGACGTCAACTCCGAGTACGGATAGTGGTCCAGGGTGGTGTAGCCGTCGACGATCCACACCATCCGCTTGTTCACGATCGCCGGATAGACGGTGGTGTCGGTGGTCAGCCACGGTGCAACCGCCTCCACGCGTTCGGCCGGGTCACGGTTGAAGAGGATCTTGCTGTTGTCCCCGATCGCATCGGTGAACAGGAAGTTCCACTCCGCGAACTTGGCGCCGAATACCGAGCGAGCCAGCGCATTGCCGATCGGCACGCCGCCGCTGCCGGTGTAGGTGTAGTTCTTGGTCTCCGTGTTGGTTTCGTAGTCGTACTCGCGGTCGGCACCGCTCTGGCCGACGATCGCGTAGTCGTCCGACGTGTTGGCAATGACCGGGCCGAAGTAGATGCGCGGCTGATCCAGCGGGGCAGGTCCCGGGGACACCACGCTGCCGTTGGCACCGACCACACTGGCCAGGAACTCCGGGTACCCGCCGTTCTGGTTGGGGTCGTTGGCGACACCCCGCACGGTGTTAGCCGGCGACGCGATGAAGCCGTTGCCGTGGGTGTAGACGGTGTGGCGGTTTTGCCAGTTGCGCTGGTTGTCGATCAGCCTGTCCGGGTTGAGTTCCCGTGCGGCCACGACATAGTCACGCAGGTTTCCGTCGCGGTCACGGTAGCGGTCGATGTTCAGCTGATCGGGGAAGTAGTAGAAGTTCTTGCCCTGCTGGAACTGCGTGAACGCCGGACTGACGATGTTCGGGTCGAGCAACCGGATGTTGGACGTGGTCGCCCGATCGGCGGCTACCTGCTGGGCGGTCGCCGGGGCGTCGCCGCCGTAGTTGCGGTAGGTGACCACGGCGTCGGTAAGGCCGTAGGCCTGTCTGGTCGCGGTGATAGAGCGGCTGATGTATTCGCTTTCCTTTTGCGCCGCATTGGGTTTGACGCTGATCTGCTCCACTACCAAGGGCCAGCCGGCGCCGACGACCAGCGAGGACAACAGCAGCAGCACCACACCGACCGCTGGAATCCGCAAGTCGCGCAACACAATCGCGGAGAACACTGCCGCCGCACAGATCACAGCGATGGCCATCAGGATCAGCTTGGCCGGCAGCACAGCGTTGATGTCGGTGTAGCCGGCGCCGGTGAACGGTTTGCCACCGCGGGTGTGGCTCAGCAGCTCGTAGCGGTCCAACCAGTACGCGAGGGCCTTCAGCAGCATCAGGACGCCGACCAGCGTGATCAGCTGGATTCGCGCCGACCGGGTCAGCGCACCGGCGCGCCCGGACAGCCGGATGCCGCCGAACAGGTAGTGACCGACCAGATTGGCGATGAACGCGAGGAACGTCGCCGCGAAGAGGTAGGTCAGGACCAGCCGGTAGAACGGCAGGTCGAAGGCGTAGAACCCGAGGTCCTTGCCGAACTGCGGGTCGGTGACCCCGAAGTCGCCGCCGTGAAGGAACATCTGGATCGGTTCCCAGTAGCTCTGCGCGATGACGCCGGCGAATACGCCGATGATGGCTGGGACGCCAATGCCGATCAGTCGCAGCCGCGTCATCACCGCGGTGCGGTAGCGCGCAACCGGATCGTTGGGGCCGCTGGTCGGTACGAACACCGGGCGCGAGCGGTAGGCCAGCGCCAGACCGGCGAACACAACGGCGCCGATCAGCAGCGAGACGACCAGGAACACAACGATCCGGGTGACCAGCACGGTGGTGAACACGGAGCGGTAGCCCAGTTCGCCGAACCACAGCCAGTCCACGTAGGCGTCGACGAACCGCGGTCCTATCAACAACAACAACACAGCGGCCACCGCGACCGCGATCAGAATCCGGCTACGTCGTGTCAGCTTCGGCATTCTCGCCGCGGGCCGCATACCCACTTGTTAACTCCAGTCTTGGGTTCTCACACGTCCGATGTGACGTGCCACAACTCTACGCACTCGCCGCACTGCGATTTCTTAACAACGGGGAGGTTCGCCACCAGCGGAAAGTGTGTTCAACGCGTCGACCGCCTGGCCCAGGTTGTCCACCTTGACCAGTTCCACACCATCCTCGTGCGCGGACTTGGCCTCCTCGCAGTTGTCGGCAGGCACCAAGAACACCGTGGCCCCGGCTTCGGCGGCCGCCAAGATCTTGTGCGTGATCCCGCCGATGGAGCCGACCTCGCCGTCGCCGGTGATGGTGCCGGTGCCCGCGATGAATTTGCCGTCGTTGAGGTCGCCGGTGGTGAGCTTGTCGATGACGGCGAGGCTGAACATCAGCCCTGCCGAGGGCCCACCGATGTTGGCGAGGTTGAAGTCGACGGTGAACGGTGCCCACGGCGCGTCGAGCACCCCCACCCCGAGGTAGCCGTAGTCGCGGTCATCGCTGGACCCCAACGTGATCGTGGCGACACCGGGGGGCGCGTTCTTACGGAGGTAGTCGATCACCACCGTGTCGCCGGGTTTGGTGTTCTTCAGGATCGCGGTGAACTCGTCGAGGTTGGCGACCGGCTTGCCGTTGACGCCGTCGATCGCGTCACCGGGCTGCAGTTTGCCCACCGACGGACCCGGATCGCTGACGTTCTCCACGGTGATCGCCATCGGGTACTTCAGGTAGTGCAGCGCCGCGTATTCAGCGCTGTCCTCGGACTGGCGGAAATCGGTGGTGTTGGCCTTGTCGATCTCTTCCTTCGACTTGTCCGGCGGGTACACCAGATCGCGGGGAACCAGCTGCTCACGCCCTGACATCCACAAGGCCAGCGCCTGCCCCAGCGTCAGGTCGTCGCGCTGAGACACCGTCGTCATGTTCAGATGCCCCGTCGTCGGATGCACGTCGATGCCCTCGATGTCGACGACCTGCTTGCCGTCGATCTCGCCGAGGGTGTCGAACGTCGGGCCGGGACCCAGCGACACGTACGGCACAGAGACCACCGACACCAAGACGCCGAATGCCAGCAGGGGCACCAGCGCGACCACCAGCGTCAAAATCCGCCTGTTCACGCCGCCCACAGTAAATGGCGCGCGAAGCGGGTTCACTGAGAGCTTGACGGGCGAACCCGCACGACGAGCCGCCGGTGAGTACCGTTGGGGACATGGCTGACCCGCCTTTTGGCTTCTCTGCCGGGGATGACCCCGAGCGCGACAAGCGC
>DATFCF010000301.1:0-17370 GCA_035253445.1 Mycobacterium sp. | reverse complement strand
TCTCCCGCGCGGCCCGCTTCAACGGGATTCCCTGACACACCCGGTCGAACAACATCCAGCGCACAACCCTCGAATGCGGATATCCACTCGGCATCGCAACCCCTAAATCCACGGATGTTGCACTGACCGTATGAATCTGCCAGCGAGATATCGAGCGGTAAGGAACGTTCGGCGTCGAGGTCAGCAGGGTCTGCTGCGGTCACCGCCTAGCGCCGCGGGCTCACGCGCGCCCGGATCGGTCCCTTTGCGATAGTGGTGAACGGCACGTCAACCGGGAAATCACTATCCAGGGAACGGATTTCGGTGGACCGGACAATGGTGGCCAGCGCAAGGGTCGTTTCCAGCCGGGCGAAGTGTTCGCCAATGCACGAACGCGCTCCACCTGCGAACGGGACGAAGTGCCAACGGTCCCGAACCTTGGAATTCTGCGGGCTGAACCGGTCCGGATCGAAGACCAGCGGGTCCTCCCACAGGGCCGGATCCCGGTGCAGCGCGTAAATCCCCACTGCCAGAAGGGTTCCCGCCTCGACCCGGTAGCCGCCGACCGCGATGTCACGCACCGCCAATCGGCCAACCCCCGCAGCAGGCGGGCACAGCCGCAGCGCCTCATGCAACACCTGGACGGTGTATCCGAGCCGGGGCACGTCCTCGGGTGTCAGCTCGCGGTCACCGATCGCGGCAGCTTCGGCGGCGACACGGTCCTGCACGTCGGGATGGTGTCCGAGCGCCCATAGTGCGTAGGTGAGCGCCGTTGCTGTCGTGTCGTGACCGGCGAGGATGAAAATGAGTAGGTCGTTGGAGATGTCGGCGTCCGAGATCGGCTGTCCGGTTTCCGGGTCCGTGGCGGCGATCAACGCGTGCACCAGGGGTGCATCCCGGGTGGGGTCGGCGCGGCACGCCCGCAGGATGTCGTCGGTGATCTGGCGCATCGACGCGACGGCGGCACGAGCGCGGCGACGCGCGGGGGTCGGCAGCCATCGCGGGGCGCGCACCGGCCGTAGCGCGCGATCGGCGGTGTAGGACGACGCGACGTGCATGTGTTCGGCAATGACGTCCGCGCGTTCGTTCAGATCGATGCCCAAAACGGAGCGGCCCAGCGATTGCATGGTCAACCGACGGCTCTCAAGATCGAGGTCGACGTCACCGCCGCCGCGCCAGTTATCAACGAACGCCTGCGCCGCCCGCGACATGTGGCCGCCGAAGCTGCGGACGTTCTGCTTGGTGAACACCGGTTGCAGTGCGCGCTTGCGTGGACGCCACTGCTCGTTGGGCAGCACGAACAGGCTGTCGCCCGCGGCATGCTGGACCTCTTCATGGACGATGCATCGCTCGGAGAAGGCGTCATTGCGGCCCAGTACGTCGCGGATCCCGTCGGGCGAAAAGACCGCGACAAGCGGCGGCATCAACCATTTCGGCCCGACCTGCACTCGGGTGATGGGACCGCCGGCATCGCGTAACACTTCTTGGCCCGCGTCGAGGTTGCGCACCGCCTTCAGCAGCTGCCCGATGGACAGCGGGTTGCGCGGAGCCAGCGGCAGCACACCGACATCGGGCGTTTCCCCCGTAACGACCATGGCATTGAGAATTGCGTCAAAACGGCCGAGCCGCAAGCGAGCGCGCTTAATCCAGGGTCACGGTGGGTGCGGGCGTAGAGCACGTCGTGAAAATGACAGGCGCTGTGGAGATGTCCGCGCTGTTACGTGCATTCAGTTCGCGTGCCAGCTCAGAACTTCCCCTTCGCCCTTCGTCATCACTGCTCCCGGCATCACGCGCAGCCGGTAGGGGCTCAGCCGAAGCGCAGCGAATTGATCGGAGGTGGGGCCGTCGCTCCACATCGGAATGATGGACGGGTCGTAGCCGACGGGCTCGGGCCCCGTTGCGAACTTGTTCCATACGGCCGTGCGGGTCTCGTCGTCGAGATACCACTCCACGAGGCATTCGGCGCTGCAGGTGTCGTGGTTGGGTGACCAGTAACTGACGGACACTTCGGGGTGGACGGCCAGATGCGCGCGCTTGACCGGGCTTGGCACTGTGGCGATCCACCCGAACAGGTCGGTGCCGTCCCACTCCCAGATCGGATGCAGGATGCGGCTGCGGGGGCGGCCGTCGGCGTCGACGGTGGCGACCGACGACCACACGATCGAGTGGGCCATGTCGACGAAGGCGGGCGCAATCTGCTCAAGCGAGGTCACAACTGCCTACCCTAGGCAATGTGCCGCTGCCCGAAGAAGACGTCGCGCTGGCGCGCAATCATGTTGATGCGCTGAACGCCGATATGCCAGCGCATGTGTCCAGCCAGCTTCGCTACCGGCTGGATATCAATCGGAACGCGCTGACTCTTGTCGAGTGCGGGCCGTGGATCCCGACAACGCGGGCGGCGACTGGTTCGAAGTGTTTGTCGCTCGCTTGCGGTTCACCCGCTCACGCGGCTGAGAGCTATATTGGCCCGACCGGGACTCGAACTTTCACATCTACGAGTTGAGCGAGCCGACGCAAGACTTCAGGCTGCTTCTCGCGGAGATCGATAGCGATCCGACGGGCATCTTCTTCGGCTGATGCACGACCCTGAGCTTGTTGCAACGCACAACGTGCCGCGCGCACCCGGGGCCTACTCCTCCATCGTCTTGCGGAATTCCTCGGTCTTTCGGTACTGCACGTTGCCTTCGTCGGCGGTGGTTTCGATCTTGCCTTTGTCCTCGTCGTCGACCCAGTCGGTGACTGCCGTGCCCGACACCGTCCCATCGCTGCCGGGCAGCGTGCTCGTCGGGCGGTCTTCGTCGTAGGCCTTAGCCATTTCCTTGGCCTGTTCTTTGTGCTCGTCGGTGACCTCGGGTTTCTCGGTCACCTGCTGTGTTTGCTGCTCGTCACTGCTCATGCCCCTAGGGCTGCCCGAACGTGTGGCTTACGAAACAGAGAACGACTAACCAGCAGGTACCGCCCGCAGTGCGGCGGGCAGGCTCGGCAGGAAGTGCTTGGTGGCGAACGCACGGATGTCGTCGGCGGTTTCCAACGGCTGCGCGCTCGGCAGCAGCAGCACCATGGCCGCATAGCGCAGGATGGTGTCGGCGAGCTCGTTGACGGCCTGCTCCCCGATCCGCTGGGCGAAGCCGTCAGGGAAGATCACGCGAAGCGCCTCGGCCATCCGTTCGACCGCCGCGCCGTGATGGCGGCGTCCCAGCTCGAGCACCAACGCCGGCTCGTCGGTGATCATCCGGTCCAGCACGCGGTGTCGACGGAACTTCAAGATCGACAGCGTGAACGCCTCGACATAGTAGTTCGCCTGCGGCCCAGCATGTTTCAGTTCGTTGGCGATGTCGGAGAACAGCACCACGTTCTCGCGCTCGATGACGGCGGCGATCAGTTCGTCCTTGTTGGTGAAGCGCCGGTAGATGGTGGTGCGACTGACCGCGGCGCGACGAGCGACGTCGTCGAGCGCAACCCGTCGGAACCCGTGCTGTTCGAACTCGACGACGGCGGCGTCGAGGATGGCTTCTGTGGTCGGATCAGCCCCTGGCATAGCCCCGCTGGGCATACCCGTTGTAGCGCAACCGCATTGGCAGATGATCCCACAGCCAGTTCACCGGCCGCGACCGCCACAGCGCGGCGAAGCGCTGATACCGCCGCTCCTGGCGCTCGCTCCACGGCAGACCCAGCAGGAGGCGGGCGCGCGGCGGCAGGCCGCCGGTGGTCAGGAATGCCGCCGCGGGGTTGAACACGGGTGCAATCATCCGCCACAGCCACACCGGCACCGCCTTGGGACACGGGAAGCCCTTGGTCACATACCCGACGCCGTATTTCGCGGTGGGGTGGTCGACGACGATCTCGTCGAGCATCCGGTCCCAATACCGTTCGAACTCGGCGTAGTTCGCGGGCATGGGCCGGTCGCTGACGCCGTAGCGCCGGTACCACGTCTTGGATTCCAGGTAGATCTGCTCCTTCTCGTCGCGCGTCAACCGTGTGACGAACGTGTCGGCGAAGTACAGCACCTGCTCGACGAATGTGGCGTGCGCCCAGAAGTAAGTGTCCGGATCCAGTGCGTGGTACCGCCCGGCCCCATACTCGCTGGGCATCTCCCCCTTGATGTCGGTGTGAAAGTCGCGCACCTGCAGTCCGGCGTTGTTGTCATCGGAGCCGTAGACGGTGTTGAAGATCGGCGGGATCGTGCGCTTGAGCCGTTCGGCGGTATCGGCGAAAAACGTCGAGTGGTCCCGCACGCCCTGTCCGAGCTCGGCGAGCATGTTCTGCAGGACCGCGGGCCGGGGACCGATGAGGTACATCCGGTTGTCACCGAAATACCTCCAGACCAGCGACTGCGGGCCCAGTGGCAACGCGTCGTCGAGATGTTCGGCCTTCTCGGCAAGCTCGGTCATGTGAAACAGTGTTACAGATTTCGCACTTTGTACCACCGCTCTGTGAGCGGGTTCACGCATACGATTCAGCGCGATGTCGTTGACCACCCGATATCCCTGGATCTATCGACCCGGTACTTCTGGCGCGTTGTCGGCCGCCAGATCGACGTCATTCGGCGCGGACGGCGCGGACGGCGCCGATGCGGTGATCCGGTTCGGCGAGAACTGGCGAGAACTGGTACGCCGCACAACCTCCGGTCCGGGCGACATTCCACATCTTCACCGACGCGGAGGGGGATGCTGCGAACAGACCACCGGCTCAAGCTCGGTCCGTGGCGTGCCCTTACGCTGCACTACCGCCTCGATCGCCCCCGACGAGGCGCGCAATCCCGACGACGACCAGCACGCCGGCGACCGTCGCCAGGATGAGTGAGAGCACCAACAACGGCGCGCTGTACTCGAGCGAGGTGGTCTTGGGTTCACCCGCCAGCACCGGCGCGACGACGACGGTCGAGCGAGCGGCCAGCCAGGTCAGCACACAGCAGGCCGCCGCGACGCAGGCCAACAGCAGGTGGACGGTCGCCTTCACGGCGCGGGGTCTGGGGGTATGCGCTCCTCCACCAACTGCGCGAGCACCGTCCGCAGCTGGTTGTGTCTGCGCGCCCAAGCCTGGGCCGAGCGGTCGTTGGTGAGCTTGAGGCCAATCCCGGTGCGTCCGCGCGGCACTCCGGTGAGCTCGCCGAGTGCCCGCGCGGACTGCCATTTCGGCGCTTCCTGCCCCGTGGCTTCGGGGTAGATCCGCACGATGTCGTCGGTGCGAATCCGCTCGGTCCCCTGCCGCAGCATGTCGGGGGTCAGCTCCACCGACGTGTGGATACGCGCCGCCTTGACTTGAATCCACAGGAACCCCGTCACCAGCACCAGAAACACCCCTGGGACCACCCACTGGAACCCGTATCCGGCGGAGATCTGGATCATCGCCATGGCGACCGCGGCGGCCGGTCCCGCTGCCAGCCACCACCAGGTGGCCCCCGGCTCGTAGAACAGGACCTCGGGCGGGCTGTGGGTCTCGGTCACTGCTGGTCCTGCCCGTCAAAGAAGACCTGCGCCGACGGGCGCATGATCAGCACGGCACCGACCATCGCGAGGATCATAATGACCAACCAGACTATGCCGCGGCTCATCAGCGAGAACACTGCCAGCACCACCACGATCGCCAGTGCGAGGCCGACGCCGGCGCGCCGAAAGCCGGCGTGGCCGCCGCGCGCACGGCCCGCGAGGTAACCGAGCGCAAGGCCGGCCAGCACATACACGACGCCGGCGCCGCGAAACAGGGGCGGCACGTTGCCCTGCGACAGCGCGAGCAGAAGGCCGAACAGCACCAGCAGGACCGCGGACAGCAGCCAGATCCAGAAAGCAGCCTCGACGATGCGCGGCCGACTCGTCGGCACCGGCAGTGGAGCTGTCATGGTCGGGTCAGCCTAGCGCGTCACCGGGTGAAGAACGCGTGGGTGTCCTTGCGGTGCAGCAGGAACACGCCACCGGCGATCAGCACCGATCCGACGATCGCGGTGACGGCGTAGGTGATCGCCGCCGCGGGGCGCCGATCGACGGTGAACAGGCTGGTCGCGACGTACACCACGGAGGCGACGCCGCCGCCTGTCAACAGTGTGCGGGCCCACCGGTAGCCGTGCCGCATCAGGATCAGGAAGGTCAGCACCACCGAAGACAGAATGAACACGAATACGCCGGACACGGCGAGCACGACGATCGGCGGGTGTCGATCCTCGGTGACGACCAGGTCGACGACATACCCGGCCACCATCAGCGGCAGCGCCGCGACCCACAGCCAGAAGCCGGTGTCGACGTCCAGGGGGCGGGCGTTCGACTCGGTCGGATCGGTCACTTACCAATCCACCCGGCCACCTCGGCCGCCCAATACGTCAGCACGATGTCGGCGCCCGCCCGCCGGATGCTGGTCAGTGTCTCCAGCGCCACGGTCCGCAGATCGATCCAGCCGTTGGCGGCGGCGGCGCTGATCATCGCGTACTCGCCGGAGACCTGGTAAGCCGCGACGGGCACCGGCGAGATATCGGCCGCGGCACGCACCACATCGAGATAGGCCATCGCCGGCTTGACCATGACGATGTCGGCGCCTTCGTCGATATCCAGCTCTACTTCGTGCAACGCCTCGCGGGCATTACCCGGATCCTGCTGATACGTGCGCCGGTCGCCGCTCAGGCTGGACGCCACCGCCTCGCGGAACGGCCCGTAGAAACCCGACGCGAACTTCGCGGCATAGGCCAGGATCACCGTGTCGGTGTGCCCTGCCGCTTCGAGCCCGTCGCGGATCGCCGCGACCTGGCCGTCCATCATCCCGCTCGGGCCGACCACCTGCGCACCCGAATCTGCTTGCGCCACAGCCAGTTCCACATACCTGGCGTTCGTGGCGTCATTGTCAACACGGCCGGCCGCGTCGACGATTCCGCAGTGGCCGTGATCGGTGAACTCGTCGAGGCAGGTGTCGGCCATCAGCACGGTCTCGTCACCGAGGTCCTTGGCCAGATCCCGCAGCGCGACGTTGAGGATGCCGTCTTCGGAAACACCGACCGTGCCGGTGGCGTCCTTGTCCTCTGGGCGCGGCACCCCGAACAGCATCAGGCCACCCACGCCCGCGGCCACCGCATCGGCGGCCGCCTGGCGCAGGGAGTCACGTGTGTGCTGAACGACGCCGGGCATCGAAGCGATCGGCCGCGGTTCGCCGATGCCGTCGGCGACGAACATCGGCAGCACCAAATGCCTTGGCTCCAAAGAGGTTTGCGCTACGAGGCGGCGCATCGCCGGCGTCGACCGCAACCGACGAGGGCGGTGGCTAGGAAAGGACATGCAACGCCATCCTTTTTTGGGCTAGCGGCGGCGGCTCTTCTTGCGCGGCGGGGGCAACGCACCCTCGGCACGCAGCCGGGCGGCATGCTCAGCCAGCGCCTCGACCAGCGGACCCACCGCCGCGACCTCGGGCTGCACGTCGACACGCAGGCCGAATTCCGCTGCGGTTTCGGCGGTTTTCGGGCCGATGCACGCGACGATGGTGCGCGCGTGCGGTTTGCCCGCGATGCCGACGAGGTTGCGCACCGTCGAACTCGACGTGAAGCACACGGCGTCGAAGCCACCGGTCTTGATCATCTCGCGGGTGTGCGCGGGCGGCGGCGCCGCACGCACCGTGCGGTACGCCGTGACATCCTCGATCTCCCAGCCCCGTTCGCGCAGCCCCTCGGCCAGTGTCTCGGTCGCGATATCGGCGCGGGGCAGCAGCACCCGGTTCACCGGATCGAAAACGTCGTCGTAGGGCGGGAACTCGTCAAGCAAGCCGAGTGACGATTGCTCGCCCGACGGCACCAGCTCGGGGTTGATGCCGAATGCACGCACCCGGTCGGCGGTGGCCTGCCCGACGCAGGCGATCTTCACACCGGAGAACGCGCGAGCGTCAAGACCGAACTCGTTGAACTTCTCCCACACGGCGCGCACCGCGTTGGTGGAGGTGAACACCACCCACTGGAAGCGGCCGTCGACGAGACCCTTGACCGCGCGTTCCATCTGCGCGGGGCTGCGCGGCGGCTCGACGGCGATGGTGGGCACCTCGATCGGCAATGCACCGTGGGAGATCAGCTTTTCGCTCATCTCACCGGCCTGATCCTTGGTGCGCGGCACCAGCACGGTCCAGCCGTACAGGGCGCGGCTTTCCCACCAGTTCAGCTTGGCGCGGTTGGTCACGGTCTTGCCGATGGTCACCACCAGCGGCCCGGCGAGAGGGCCTACGAGCTCGGCGCCGACGGGCTTGTCCAGCACAGCCTTGTCGAGCAGGCCCGCCAGCGTGGTCTCGACCGAACGCTGCTGGCACGTGGTGCCGTTCGCGGTGACGACGGCCGGCGTGGTGTCGGCCAGGCCGTACTCGATCAGCGTGCGCGCCGCGTCGGGCAGATGAGACGCCGTGGCGTGCAGGATCAGCGGGCCGGGCGCGGCGGCCAGCGCCGACCAGTCCACGTCACCGCGGACATCGGCCACGGTGTGCGCCGAACCCAGCGGCAGGCCCGCATAGGTCGGCACCGCGGTGGTGTCCGGCAGACCGGGCACGATCTCGAAATCGAGGTGTGTCTTGGCCAGGGCGGTCACCTCGGTGATCACCGCATCGACCGACATGGGGTCACCGGCGACCAGCCGTACCACCTCGACGCCGGTGCGGGCCTCGGTGGCCAGCGTTTTGGCGACCTCAGCCGGATCACCCAGTGCGGGCCGAATATCCGGGCCGCCGGGAATCGCAGTCACCGCCTCGGCGTCAGGTCCGTCCGTTGCCGCGGTCGACGCCTCGGCGCGTTCGGGTCCCGACGGCGGTGGCAGCTCGCTGCCCGCCAGGGCCAGCACCGCTTCCGGAACATCGGGATCGGTGAACACCAGGGCGGCGTTGGCCAGCACCGTGCGCGCCCGTGTCGTCAACAGCCCCGGATCGCCGGGTCCCGAGCCCACGAACGTAATGCGGCCGGGCCTCGTCTTACGTCCTCGGCCCCCATGCCCAGTCATTTCTGTCTCCCAGCTTCTGCCAACAGGTCCCGTGCCCCCAGCTCGAACAACTCCTCGGCCACCGAGAGGCCAAGCTCTCGGGCCCGACCGGGAGACCCGATGCCGGACGCGCGGATCACGTCGGATCCGTCCAGCGCCGCCACACAGCCGCGCAGCGACAGCTCTTCGAAGACGCGGCCATCCTCATCGATGGACTCGACCACCTCAGCGATCGCACCCACCGGTGCGGAGCAACCCGCCTCCAGTTCGGCGAGCAGGACTCGTTCAGCGGTGACTGCGGCGCGCGTGTCGGCGTCGTCCAACTCCGCCAGCAGCGCGGCGAGCTCGGTGTCGTCCGCGCGGCACTCGACCGCGAGCGCACCTTGAGCCGGCGCTGGCAACATCTGCACCGGCTCGAGAGTCTCGGTGACATCTGCCAATCGTCCGATGCGGGCCAGTCCCGCCCGGGCGATCACGATGCCGTCGAGATCACCGTTGCTAACCCTGTTCAACCTGGTATCAAGGTTGCCTCTTAGGGGGCGGATTTCCAAACCGAGACCCAATGCTCTAAGCTGCGCGGCCCGCCGCACGCTCGACGTGCCGATCACCGAGCCCGCCGGCAACTCTCCGAGCACCATGCCGTCACGGGCCACCAGGGCGTCGCGGGCGTCTTCGCGAGGGGGTATCGCGGCGATGTTGAACCGGGGATCGGGCGCCGTCGGCAAATCCTTGTAGGAGTGCACGGCCATGTCCACGCGGCCATCGCTGATCGCCTCGCGGATCGCAGCGGTGAACACCCCGATGCCGATGTTCGCGATCGGCGCCTCGGAGCGGTCGCCTTCGGTGGAGATGATGACGAGCTCGGCGGGATGCCCGTTGGCGATCAGAGCGTCTCTGATCACACCGGCCTGGGTCGTCGCCAACAGGCTTCCCCGGGTGCCTATCCGGATTACTGTCAAGCTCTACTCGGACTTGTCGAGATCGGGTGCCATCAAAGGCAATTCGCCCGCAGCGACGGCGTCGACGGCCTGCTGGTCGAGTTCGAACAGCTCGCGCAGGGCCTCGGCGTAACTGTCGCCGCCTGGCGCGCTGGCCAGCTGTTTGACCCGCACCGTCGGGGCGTGCAGCAGCTTGTCGACGACGCGTCGCACGGTCTTGGCGACCTCGTCGCGGTGGGCGGCGTCAAGCTCGGGCAGTCGGTTGTCCAGCCTCAGCAACTCCGCTTCGACGACGTCGGCGGCCCGCTGACGCAGCGCGGTGACGGTCGGGGTGACCTCGGCCATCCGCTGTCCGGCCAGATAGTTGGCAACTTCGGCGGCGACGATGGAGCGCGCGGCATCGGCGTCGGAGGCGGCGGCGCGGGCCGACGGCTCGCGTTGGATGCGATCCATGTCGACGACGAAGACGCCCGGCAGGCCCGTGACCGCCGGATCGACGTCGCGGGGCATGCCGAGATCGCAGATGACCAGCTGTTCCTGCTCCGATCGGCCCGTCAGGCCGCGGTGCGCGTCGGCAAGGGAAACCACCGGGCGCACCGCGCCGGTACACGAGACCACCACGTCGGCGTCGGCGAGCACCGACGCGATGTCGTCAAGCGCGTGTGCGTCGGCGACAACGCCCTGGTCGCGGATGCTGTGTGCCAGTCGGCGGGCCCGTGGCAGCGACCGGTTCACGACATGGACGCGGTCGATACCGCCGCGGACCAGATGCTTGGCCGACAACGAGCCCATCGAGCCTGCGCCGATCACCACGGCGGTGCGTCCGGCCAGCGAGCCCAGCTTGGTTTCGGCCATGCCCAGCGCCACCGACACCACCGATGCGCCCGCGGAGTCGATGCCGGTCTCGGAGTGCACACGCTTACCGACCGATAGGGCGCGCTGTGACAGTTCGTGCAGGGTGCGGCCGACGGTGTGGTTGGCCTCGGCGCTGGCATACGCGCGGCGGACCTGCCCGAGCACCTGCTGCTCGCCGATCACCGCTGAGTCCAGGCCGCTGGCCACGGCGAACAGGTGCTCGACCGCGGCCTCGGCGTAACGCACATACGCGTACTTGGTCAGGTCGTTCAGTGACATGCCGGAATGTTCGGAGAGCACCTGACCGATCACCGACAGGCCGCCGTGGAACGCGTCGACCACGGCGTAGACCTCGACACGGTTGCACGTGGACAGCACCATGGCCTCGGTCACCAGCGAGGACTGCAGCACCTGGTCGACGATCTTGGCTTGATCGGACTCGTCGGTGCTCAACTGCTCCAACACAGACACCGGCGCGCTGCGGTGCGAAACCCCGAAAAGCAACACGCTCACGGCTGCATCACCACGTCATTCACGGTAGCCGTTCACCAGCTGGGCTACCAAATTTGCTCAGGTCTTTATAGGTCCGCAAGATCTGCTCGCAGCCGGGGCTCGTCGACTTCCCAGTAACTGTGCTCGGCGCCATCCAGCAGCACCACCGGAAGCCGGTCGCCGAATTCGGCCCGCAGGGCCGAATCCCCTGCGTCCGCGGCGGTGTCGACGTCGGTGACGGTCAGCGCGAAGCCCAGCTCGTCGGCAAGCTTGGCGAGCCGCGTCGCAGCGCCCGAACAGATCGTGCAGCCCTCACGTGTGAGCAATTCCACCTGCCGGTTCACCCCGCCAGTATCTCCGGCCCGTGACTTACTGTTTATTCGTGTCCGAAATCGGGGGAGCCGACGCCGTGGCCGCGGAACAACAGCTCGCCGGCGAAGCCAGCGCGGCAGCGGCCGTCACGGACCACGCCGTCGAGGCCATCACCACGCCCCCGCTCCCGCCGCCCGATCTGACCGCGGCAGCGTTCTTCGACGTCGACAACACGCTCGTGCATGGCTCGTCGCTGGTGCACTTCGCGCGCGGGCTGGCCGCGCGCAAGTACTTCACCTACGGCGATTTGGGCCGATTCATCTACGCGCAGGCCAAGTTTCAGCTCACCGGCCGAGAGAACAGCGACGACGTCGCGGCCGGCCGCCGAAAGGCGTTGGCGTTCATCGAGGGCCGCTCCACTGCCGAACTGATGGCGCTGGGCGAGGATATCTACGACGAGATCATCGCCGACAAGATCTGGCCGGGCACCCGCGCGTTGGCGCAGATGCACTTGGACGCCGGCCAGCAGGTGTGGTTGGTCACCGCAACGCCCTACGAGCTGGCCACGACCATCGCCAAGCGGCTGGGGCTGACCGGGGCGCTGGGCACCGTCGCCGAATCGATCGACGGGGTGTTCACCGGCCGGCTGGTCGGTGACATCCTGCACGGCGCCGGCAAGGCGCACGCGGTGCGGTCGCTGGCCATCCGCGAGGGACTGAACCTGCGCCGCTGCACGGCGTACTCGGACAGCTTCAACGATGTGCCGATGCTGTCGCTCGTCGGCACGGCGGTGGCCATCAATCCCGACGCCGCCCTGCGCGACGTGGCCCGTGAGCGAGGGTGGGAGATCCGCGATTTCCGCACCGCCCGCAAGGCCGCCCGGATCGGGGTGCCGTCGGCCCTGGCGCTCGGCGCGGCCGGTGGCGCCCTGGCGGCGATTGTTTCGCGCCGTCAAGACGGAACCTGATGTCGCCGGCCGGGCGGCTCCGGACGCTGAGACGTCGCTGATAGGCTCGCGCCGCGAAACTGTAGTTGGGGGAGATCGGCCAAGCATGGGCATTGCGGACAACATCATCGGAACGCACTACCGGTACCCGGACTACTTCGAGGTCGACCGGGAGAAGATCCGGGAATTCGCCAGGGCCGTCAAGGACGAGCACCCCGCCCACTACAGCGAAGACGCTGCCAAGGAGTGCGGCCAGGAGGCGCTGATCGCGTCGTTGACGTTCTTGGCGGTGGCCGGACGGCGGGTGCAATTGGAGATCTTCAACCACTTCGACGTGCCGATCAACATGGAGCGCGTGCTACACCGCGACCAGAAGCTGACCTTTCACCGGCCGATCCTCGCCGGCGACAAGCTGTTCTTCGACTCTTACCTCGATTCGGTGATCGAATCGCACGGCGCCATCGTCACCGAGGTCCGCGGCGAGGTGACCGACGCCGAGGGCAAGCCGGTGATCACCAGCGTCGTCACGGTGCTCGGCGAGGCCGCCTCCGACTCCGAGGCCGACGAGGTGAGCGCACAGATCGCCGCGCGGCGCGATGCCGCGCTGGCGCAGATGGTTGCCGGGCAAAACGCGAAGTCGGACTAAGCGCCCCTGCGCATCGAGACTGCTGACAGATCGGGATTTGGCGTGATCTGACGATCTCCCCGCAGGCTCGGCGGTTTCAGGCTCAGCCGAAGAACGTGTTTCGGCGGTTCGCCAGCATCTGATACAGCGTGTGCTGGATGGTTTCGCGGACCTGGTCGGTGAGCTCGAAGGTGACCATCGGGTCGTCGGCTGCGGACTCGTCGTAGTCGGCGGTTTCGATGGGTTCCCCGAATGAGATGTGCCACTTCGACGGCAGCGGCAGCAGCCCGACGGGACCAGCCAGGGGGAACAGCGGAGTGATCGGGAAGTACGGCAACCCGAGCAGCCTCGCCAGCAGCTTGACGTCGGCCATCATCGGGTAGATCTCCTCGGAGCCGACGATCGAGCACGGCACGATGGGCGCCTTGGCCCGTAGCGCCGCCGACACGAAGCCGCCGCGGCCGAACCGCTGCAGCTTGTAGCGGTCCTTGAACGGCTTGCCGAGGCCCTTGTAGCCCTCCGGGAAGACGGCCGTCAGCTCGCCGGCGGCCAGCAGCCGGTGCGCATCGGCGGTGCAGGCCATGGTGTGCCCGGCCTTGCGCGCGGCCTGGCCGAACATCGGCATGTCGAAGACCATGTCGGCGGCCAGCAGCCGCAGGTCGCGGCGCGTCGGGTGATGGTCGTGCACCGCCACCGACGTCATCAACCCGTCGAACGGCAAGACACCGGCGTGGTTGGCGACCACCAATGCGGCGCCGGACTCCGGCAGGTTCTCGATACCGCTGACCTCAACCCGGAACCACTGCTTGAAGAACACTCTCAGCAAAGGCAAGAAGATTGCGTCGTTGAGGTGTGGGTCGAAGCCGAACTCGTCGACGGAGTAGTCGCCCGTCATTCGCTTGCGCACGAACTCGGCGATGCCGGCGATGCGCGCGGCGAGTTCGTTCGGGGTGTCGTCGGCAGCGGAGACTCCCGCGGCGCTTCGATGCTGATCGATCTCGCGGACGACGGATGCGATCTGTTCGGCAGACGCGCGGCCGGCGGGATCCGATAGCACCGACGGATGTCGGCGCGCGCCCTCGACACGCGCGGCCGCTCGCCGCTGGGCCGCCCCTCGGCCCGAATTTGAGTGCAGCGGAATGACTTTCGCTTTGGACTCGCCCGCCACGTCGATACCTTCTCCCCACCCGTATTCAGAGTCTGTGATTAACGTCCCCAACGCTGCGCCGCCGCCACGGCGCGACTCTCCATTGAGCGTACCCATCTCGGGTCGATGATCGGAGTCAAACCGCGCCCCCGGACGTAATCGTCAAAGGCCTCAGCCGTAGACCATTTGGGGCTGTAGCCCAGGTCATTTCGCATTCGCGACGTGTCCATGACCCGGCCGTAGCTCAAATAGTCGAGCTGCTCGCGATCGAGTTCAGTGTAACGAGTTGCGCGCCTCAGCGAATCCACGGCCCACAACGCCGATCGCGGCACCGGTAGCGGGATCCGGCCCGATCGCCGGATGGCCTGACTCATCATGATGATCCCCGGCGCCCCGATGTTGAACGTGCCAGCCTTGCCCGCCATCGTCGCCCGCTCCAAAGCGCCGAGCGCGTCCTGTTCGTGCAGTAGCTGCAGACGCGCATCATGGCCGACGACCGTCGGCACCACCGGCCCGGCCAGATACCGCGACAGCGCGGTGTCCATGGCGGGGCCGATCATGTTGGCCAGCCGCAGTATGGTGACCGCGATGTCAGGCCTGCGCCGGCCAAGGCCACGCGCGTAACCCTCGATGTCGATGCTGTCGCGGGCGAAACCCTCGCCCGGCGGACGACGGGCGCTGGTGTCCTCGGTGAACAGCACCGGATCGCGTGAGGTCGAGCCGTACACCTCGGAGGTCGACTTGAGGATGACGCGGCGCAGCGACGGCGCCTTCTGGCAGGCCGCGAACAACTGGATCGCGCCCATCACGTTGAGTTCCTTCAGCACCGCCCGCCCACCCGAGCGCGGGGCGTAAGACGCCGCGGCGGCATGCACCACGGTGTCGACGTCGCCGTTGCGAATGACCTTGGCGATGAACGGGTTGCGGATGTCGGCGCGCACGAACTCGGCGCGGCCCATTCGCCGCAGAAGATCCTTGCTCGGCGCGATCGCGTCGACCGCGATGACGTGATTGATCAACGGATTCTGTGCGAGCCGAGCGGTCAGGTATCCGCCCAAGAACCGGCACGCACCAGTGACCAGCACAACCTTCGGGTAGTGCACGGTGTCTCGAGAGTCGGATCCGTTCGCGTGCCCCCCGGAACGCCCCTCAGAATCCATCCGGTCAGCCTAGCGGCCGAGCGTGAAAGCTACTTGCCGAGTTTTCTACGCTGCACCCGGGTGCGACGAAGCAGCTTGCGGTGCTTCTTCTTCGACATGCGCTTACGCCGCTTCTTGATGACTGAACCCATGAACTCCGCTACCTAAGTTTCCTGTGCCGCTTGACCTGGACACCTTACCCGGGCCACCTAGGCAAACGGAAAACCACCGGCGCGAGCTCTGACCAGAACGCTAGCCCGCGTCGAAGTACGAGCTTTCCAGCATGTCGTGGACGGCCTTGGCGTGCACACGGAACGAGCGGCCGACCCGGACGGCGGGCAGCTCACCGTTGTGCACCAGCCGGTACACCGTCATCTTGCTGACCCTCATCAGACTGGCAACTTCGGCCACGGTCAGGAACTGAGCGCGCGGGGGTTGACCCTCGCCTGCGCCGGCGTCTCGCGCCGCCTTTCCAGTAGCCGAATCCCGCGCCGATGGCCCGTTCATAGACGTCATCGCAACCCAATCTTCAGGCACGGGCAGTCCCAGCGGCTTCCCCACCGCTGGCACCCAAACCCGTGCTTACAACGAGGAGAATAGCGTGGCCAATGGGGTTACTGCGACGGGTGTGGGGTAATCAATTCGAAATTAACGAACTACTGCGATGTAATTCCTAGCTGTTCAGAGCGCTTTTTCGCGGCCTCGACCGCCTCGGCGACCGCCGCCCGCAAACCGCCTCGCTCGAGTTCCCGCAGACCAGCGGCGGTGGTACCACCCGGCGAGGTAACGGTGGCGCGCAGCTGTGCGGCCGTGGTGTCCAGTGCGGTGCCCAGCCCCGCGGCCCCTGCCGGCTGCGCCTCGTCGAGCCGCTCCAGCAACATCGCGGCCGAGCCTGCCATTGTTTGCACGACGAGATCGGTGGCCACCGCACGCGGCAATCCGGCGGCGACGCCGGCGTCCACGAGGGCCTCGACCATCAGGAAGAAGTAGGCGGGACCGGACCCCGATACCGCGGTGACGGCGTCGAGCTGATGTTCGGGCACGCTCAGCACACCGCCGACCGCGTCGAAGATCGCCGACACCTCCTTGAGGTGCTCCGGGGTGGCGAAGCGGCCGCGGGCCAGCGCACTGACTCCCCCGCCGACGACCACCGGCGCGTTGGGCATCACCCGGATGACCGGCGCTCCGGCCGGCAGCTTGTTCTCGTAGTAAGCGGTCGTGACACCGGCCACCACCGTCACGAAAACCTGTTCCACCGAATCACTTTCGGCCTTCGCGGCGGCATCGGCGATCTCCCCGACGAGGCTCTCCACATCCGCGGGCTTGACCGCGACGACGACATACGTCGCGGTATCGACCGCGTCGGCCACCGTCGTCACCAACACCGAATACGTCTCGGACAGATACTTCGCGCGGTCCGGATCCTTCTCGGCGACCACCAAGTCCTTTACCTGGCGGCCTGCCCGCAGCAGCCCGGCCAGCAGTGCCTCACCAATACTTCCTCCGCCGACGATCGCGATTCTGGCCATGCGGGAAAGCATTGCAGACGCAGATGGCCGTTACGGCGCGGGCACCATGGCGCGCTGACGGCTCTGCACGACGAGGTGGCCCGCGCGGTCGACGACGATGTGGTCCTCGTCGAACCAATCCTGGCCGATCTGCACCGTCGTACACCGCACCCGCAGCCACCCGGCGGCGGGCGTTGTTCCGTTGTCCGTCAGCGCATCAGGTGCGCCCGCGCGAACTGCAGCGACTCGGTCAGCAGTGCTTCACGTTCGTTGGCGGTCCGGGCGCCCGATGTGGTCACCTCGAGGATCACATGACCGGAAAAGTCGCCGCCGGCCAGCATCTCGCAGACCTCGACGGTGGGCTGGGTGCCGCGGCCTGGCACCAGATGCTCGTCCGTCGATGCCCCGCTGCCGTCACACAGGTGTAGATGCACCAGCCCGTCACCCATCCGCTGCGCCATGTCGATGGCGTCGGTGCCCGCCGTCGCGGTGTGTGACAGGTCCA